>NZ_FMDK01000041.1 GCF_900091995.1 Streptomyces sp. MnatMP-M17 | reverse complement strand
CCAGCCGGGAGTGCCAGTCGGCCTCGCGGCGGGCCGCGGCGGTCTGGGCGTGCTGGTGCCGGCCGCGCAGATTCACCAGGGCGGTGAGCACCAGCACGGCGAGCACGCCATAGGCCAGGGCCGCGCCGATATGGACGTAAGCGAGGGAGAACACCGCCGTGCCGAGCGCGGCGGCGGTGACGGCGAGTGTCACCGGCCAGGGCCATGACGAGACGCGGGACAGAAGAGAGGGCGCGGGGGAACGTGCCATGGAGAACCTTCGAGTTGGCTGAAAATCGTGGTCCGGCTGAATTCACCCGGCGGAAGTCACGGGCGGTGAAAGCGGTGGAGAGCCGGTATGAGCGCCGGATATACGGGCGTGGGGCGCTGGACCCCTTCGGCCTCGGCGCGGACATACGGCTTGATCATGGGTAGAACTACCTCTTCACCGGACGCTGTTGGGGGATCGTACAACCAGCGTCCTCACGCGAAGTCACATCCCGGCCACATGTGGTTACGGCCGTTGCCTGTGCGTGAGTGGTCCGGACACCGCTCTCGGCAGGCCGGATATCGCGTACATGCCATCGATCGGGTCCGCCCGTCCGGCACGGTGGACGGCGGTCGGACGGCGGTCGTGACACGCCGTCGTGGCCGAGGGACGGCCCAGGGCCCGTACCGCCACCGCCGCTCGCCACGGGCCGGACCTGCCCGTACGCGCGGACACAGCGCTCGGACCGCCCGTGCGGCAGGGCGCGGGCGGGATCGCGGACATATGGGTTTCCGGCCTCCGCCGAGGACGGGCGAGGACCGGGCCGAGGTGGCGGATTTTGACACCGCCACCCGGGTAGCTCAGCGCCTCATACGGTCGGTCTGGCGGATCTTGTTCGTCACATCCAGGGCGGCGACCTTGTACGACTCCGCGAGCGTCGGGTAGTTGAACACCGCGTCCACCAAATAGTCGACCGTACCGCCGCAGCCCATCACGGCCTGGCCGATATGGATCAGCTCCGTCGCGCCCGAGCCGAAGCAGTGCACCCCGAGCAGCCGCCGGTCCTCGGGCGACACCAGCAGCTTCAGCATGCCGTGCGCGTCCCCGATGATCTGGCCGCGTGCCAGTTCGCGATAGCGCGAGATCCCTACCTCGAACGGTACGCGCGCGTCGGTCAGTTGGTCCTCCGTCCGGCCGATGAAGCTGATCTCGGGAATGGTGTAGATCCCGATCGGCTGGAGGTGGTGCGTCGCGTTCACCGGCTCGCCACAGGCGTGGTACGCCGCCACCCGTCCCTGCTCCATCGAGGTCGCGGCCAGCGCCGGGAAGCCGATGACATCGCCGACGGCATAGATATGCGGAACCTCGGTGCGGTAGTGCTCGTCCACCGTGATCCGGCCGCGCTTGTCGGCGGAGAGCCCCGCCTTGTCGAGATCGAGCTCATCGGTCAGCCCCTGCCGGCCCGCGGAGTACATCACGGCGTCGGCGGCGATCTTCTTGCCGCTCTCCAGGATCGTGAGCGTGCCCTGCTCATGCCGCTCGACCGCCGCGACCGTCTCACCGAAACGGAAGGTCACCGCCAGATCGCGCAGCCGGTACTTGAGCGCCTCGACCACCTCGACATCGCAGAAGTCGAGCATTCCGTCACGCTGTTCGACCACGGTGATCTTGCTGCCGAGCGCCGCGAACATGGATGCGTATTCCATGCCGATGACGCCGGCGCCGACGATCACCATGGACCGTGGCACCCTCTCCATGTTCAGGACGCTGTCGGAGTCCATGACCGTACGGTCGTCGAACTCCACGCTCGCCGGGCGTGCCGGACGCGTGCCGGTGGCGATGACGATGTGCTCGGCGGTCAGCAGCCGGTCCTGCCCGGAGAGGTCGCGTACGGCCACGGTGTGATCGTCCATGAACCGTCCGGTGCCCGACAGCAGTGTCACCTGGTTCCTGGCGAGCTGGTTGCGTACGACATCGACCTCCAGGCCGACCACATGCTGGGTACGGGCGGTGAGATCGGCGACGGTGATCTCTTCCTTGAGCCGGTAGCTCTGGCCGTACAGATCCCGCTGGGTCAGTCCGGTGAGATAGAGCACCGCTTCCCGCAGTGTCTTGGAAGGGACGGTTCCGGTATGAATGGAGACGCCGCCGACCATTTCGGGCCGGTCGACGACGGCGACCCGCCGGCCGAGTTTGGCCGCTGCTATGGCGGCCTTCTGGCCGCCCGGTCCTGATCCGATGACAAGCATGTCGAAGTCGGGCACGGGAGGAGTCTGTCAGCCGGGCGTGTTTCCCGGAAGGGCGGGTCCGGCAGGTGATGCGGCGGACCGGTATGAACAACGATCATTTACGGTGAGTCCTTGTCCGGTCGCCCGGTGCGGGCCCGGCGGGCGCTTCCGTACGCAGGGAGGATGAACCAGCCAGTGGTTCTGAAGACATTCAGATGGGCTTTTCTCGTCACCGCGGCCGGTCTCGCCGCCGGGGCGCTCTACGGCGGATGGGCCGCCCTGGGGATCGTCGCGATCCTGGCCGTCCTGGAGGTCTCGCTCTCCTTCGACAACGCGGTGATCAACGCCGGGATCCTGAAGCGGATGAGCGCCTTCTGGCAGACGATCTTCCTCACAGTCGGTGTGCTGATCGCGGTCTTCGGGATGCGGCTCGTCTTTCCCGTGCTGATCGTCGCGATCACCGCCAAGATCGGCCCGGTGCAGGCCGTCACACTGGCGATCAATGACAAGGACCGCTACCAGCAGCTCGTGACCGACGCCCATCCGGCGATCGCCGCGTTCGGCGGGATCTTCCTGCTGATGATCTTCCTCAACTTTATCTTCGAGGAGCGGGAGATCACCTGGCAGACCTGGCTGGAGCGGCCTCTGGCCAGGCTCGGCAAGGTCGAGACGCTCTCGGTCTGTATCGCGCTGATCGTGCTGGTCGTCGCCGCCACGACGGTCGCCACCCATGCCCACCAGCACGGCGGCGGGCACGCCGACAAGGCCCAGACGGTACTGACCGCCGGAGTCGCCGGTCTCATCACCTATCTGGTGGTCGCAGGGCTCTCCGGCTTCTTCGAGAACCGTATCGAGGAGGTGGAGGAGGAAGCGGAGGAGGCCGAGGAGAAGGCCCGGGAGAAGGCCCGGGAGAGACACGGCGGCGGGAACGGCGCGGTGGCCGCGCTCACCGGGAAGGCCGCGTTCTTCACCTTCCTCTATCTGGAGGTCATCGACGCGTCGTTCTCGTTCGACGGAGTCATCGGCGCCTTCGCCATCACCAACGACATCGTGCTGATGGCCCTCGGCCTCGGCATCGGCGCCATGTACGTCCGGTCGCTCACCGTCTATCTGGTCCGGCAGGGCACACTCGACGACTTCGTTTTCCTGGAGCACGGCGCGCACTACGCCATCGGCGCGCTCGCCGTGATCCTCCTGGTCACCATCCAGTACCAGATCAGCGAGCTCGTCACCGGCCTCGTGGGAGTCGTGCTGATCGGCTGGTCCTTCTGGTCCTCGGTACGGCGCAACGCCCGTATCGCCCGGGAGACCGAGCGGGAACGCGCCGTCGACGGCACCGGGTGACTCACCGGTTGACCCGGCCGCCGGTGGCCGTTCAGTCGCCGGTGATCGTGAAGAGTCCGCCGTCCGGGTCGCGGAGCGTGGCCTCCCGTCCCGCGCCTGCCGGGCCCGCGGAGGCCGGCGGAGCGACGATCGAGCCTCCGGCGGCGAACGCGGCCTCCGCGGCGGTGTCCACGTCGGCCACCCGGAAGGACACATGCCAGCGAGGCCGGATCTGCGGGTCCGGAGCGCTCTCGACGGCTCCGCCGCGCAGCGCGGCGACCGTGTGCGTACCGTCGCGCACCATCACCTGATGGTCCTCGTACTGCACCTCGCAGCTCTCCCGCTCGTCCGAGCCCCAGACGAGGACCTGTCCGTAGAAGATGGCGGCGGCGAAGGCGTCCCTCGTACGCAGCTCCAGCCGGGCGGGCCCGCTGCCGCGTCCCACGGACCAGCCCGGGATGGTCTCGCCCTCCCAGAGCCCGAACACGGCGCCGTCCGGGTCCGCGGCGAGAGTGGCGCGGCCGGTGGGCATGGCGAGCGGGCCCACGGCGATGGTCGCGCCTCGCTCACGGACCCGGGCGGCGGCGGTGTCCGCGTCGTCCACGAGAAAGTACGGTGTCCAGGTCACCGCGGCCTGGAGACTGGTCGCGAGCGCTCCGATGCCCGCGACCGCGGATCCGTCGGCGAGCGCGACGCAGAACTCCTCGCCCAGTGTCGTCGGCCGGAAGGTCCAGCCGAGGGCCCTGCCGTAGAAGTCCTGGGCGGGCCGGAGATCCCGGGCCATCAGACTCACCCAGCACGGCGCTCCTACTACCGCGTGTCGTGTTGCCCGCATGGTTCTCGTCCACTCCGTTCCCGCCGGCCGGACAGGCTCGCGCCCTGCTCTGCCATCGTTCACCCGACCCGGCCGCCGCGCACTCCGGAACGTGTCCGCCGCGGCAGGGATCCCGTGTGCTCAGCCCATCGCGCGGTCGAGATTGATCGCCGAGCTGATCAGGGCGAGATGGGTGAACGCCTGCGGGAAGTTGCCCAGGTGCTCACCGGTCAGCCCGATCTGCTCGGCGTAGAGGCCCACATGGTTGGCGTAGGTGAACATCTTCTCCAGCGCCAGCCGCGCCTGTTCCACGTCGCCGCTCCTGGCGAGCGCCTCCACCCACCAGAACGAGCAGATGGAGAAGGTGCCCTCGGTACCGGCCAGCCCGTCGGGAGCCTGCTCCGGGTCGTAGCGGAACACCAGACTGTCCACGACCAGCCGGTTGCCGATGGCCTCCACGGTGGACAGAAAGCGCGGATCGACCGGCGAGACGAATTTGACCATGGGCATCAGCAGCAGCGAGGCGTCCAGGATGTCCGCGGGCTCCTGGCCGTCCTCCGCGGCCAGCCGCTGGACGAACGTACGCTCCCGTGGATGCCAGCCGCGCGCCATGATCTGGCGGTAGATGCGGTCCCGGACCGAGATCCAGCGGCCCAGATCGCCGGGCAGCCCGCGCTGACGCGCCATCCTGATCATACGTTCGACCGCGACCCAGCACATGAGCCGTGAGTATGTGTGGTGCTGCTGGCCCGCCCGGGTCTCCCAGATCGACTGGTCGGTGGTGTCCCAGTGCTCCATCAGCCATTCCAGGATGTCGCACAGATCGCTCCAGCTGTCGTGCGAGATGCCCACGCCGTACTTGTTGAACAGATAGATCGAGTCGATCAGTTCGCCGTAGATGTCGAGCTGCCGCTGGACGCTGGCGGCGTTGCCGGTACGGACCGGACGCGAGCCCCGGTAACCGTCGAGATGCCCGAGCACCTCCTCGGGCAGCGTGTCGTGTCCGTCGATCGAGTACATGACGCGCAGCGGGCCACCACTGCCGTCGGGCGCCGCGCTGTGCAGCCGGTCGGTCAGCCAGTCCATGAATCCCTGCGCCTCCTGGGTGAAGCCCAGCCGCAGCAGGGCGTACAGGGAGAACGCGGCATCGCGGATCCATACGTACCGGTAGTCCCAGTTGCGCGCGCCGCCCACCTGTTCGGGCAGGGCGAGCGTCGGCGCGGCCACGATGGCACCGGACGGCTCGTGCGTCAGCAGCTTGAGCGTGAGCGCCGAGCGGTGGACCATCTCGCGCCAGCGGCCGGTGTAGATGGACTGGCTCAGCCAGCGGCGCCAGAAGGCGACGGTGGACTCGAAGAGCGTCTCGGCGGCGACCGCGTCGACCGCGCACGGATCCGGTTCGGTGGCGGAGCCGTCGTAGCCGCCGGCCGTCTCCAGATCGAACAGCGCCGTCTCGCCCTCGGGAAGGTCGAACACCGCGTGGGCGTCGGTGGCGTCGAGGTCGAGAGGGACGGACGAGCGCAGCCAGAGCGTCAGGGAGTCGCCGACGAACCGTACGCCGTCCGGGATCCGCTCCAGCCGGTGGGTGTCACGGCCGTAGTTCAGCCTCGGCGCGACCCGTACGCCGAGCCGCATCCGGCCGCGGACATTGACCACACGGCGCACCAGCCGCTGCCGGTGCTGCGGATCCCGCTCGCGCACGATCGGCATGAAGTCCTGGACCTCCACGATGCCGTCGGCCGTGAGGATCCGGGTGATCAGGATATTGGTGTCGGGGAAGTAGAACTGGTTGCGGGTGGCGGCGTCGCACACCGGCGAGATGTCCCAGAAGCCGCCGCGCTCCTTGTCGAGCAGAGAGGCGAAGACACTCGGGGAGTCGAAGCGAGGGGCGCAGAACCAGTCGATGCGTCCGTCGGTCCCGACGAGCGCGGAGGTCCGCAGATCCCCGATCAGACCGTGCTCGGCGATCGGCAGATAGCCCTCGGCCGGGTCGCCCGGCGCAGCGGTGTCCTGATCGTCCTGGTCATCACGTTTCACCCCGCCAAGTCTCGCCCACCGGGCACACCTCCGCATGTCGGTATGGACGCGAGGCGCCGGCCGCGGCTCCAGCGAGCGAACTAGAAACCGGGCCGGTGGACGCGGAGGAAGCCGACCTCGTAGGACATGGCCGTGGCGGACGGCTCCGGCGCCGGATGATAGCGGCCCGCGCAGACCGAGAGGTTCACGATCAGCGAGGCGTTCCAGTCGCGGCCCACGCCTCGGCCGTCGGAGTAGGCGCGCCGGCCGTTGACCCACCAGACGACTGACCTCGACCGGAACTCGACGCGCAGATCTATCCACGCGCCCGGCCTGATCGACGGATGGGTGTAGTAGCGCTGACCGCCTCTCACATGGTTGGAGAGTTCGAGCAGATCCGGGTTGTCCGGGTGGTACTCGAAGACGTCGATCTCGTTCCCGCCGTCCCGCCAGGTCCAGATCGCGGGCCAGGCGCCGAGCTCGGTGGGCAGCCGTACCCGGGTCTCCAGGATGTCGCCGGTCCGTACGGTGAAGCCCTCCGCGCTCTCCTCGGTGGTCAGCAGACCGGTGTTCCAGTTGCCGTCGGGACGGCGCGTCGCGCGGAAGGTCCCGGTGCGGCTGTACTCCGCGTCGGGCACGAGATGGTCGAGCTTGTTGTCCCCGGGATTGGTCGGCCCGCCTCCCGGATACGCCCAGGTGCGGCCCGCGACCCACTGCTCCTCGGAGGAGAAGTCGGCGGTGAAGCAGACGGGACCGGACCAGGGCGGCGGTCCGCCGGGAGCGGGTACGGAGGGCCTGGGCCAGGGCCTGAGCCTCCGGGTGAGCCACTCCAGAAGCGCGGACCCTTGGCGGCTCATGGCGTCCCTCTTCCCCGGAGCTGAGGTCGTCTCGGGGCGGACGGGCCCCAGGCCGCGCGCCAGGAGAGCCCGGAACCACGGCCGTTCACCATGCTAAGGAGGCGGAGCGGGCGTCAGGAGCGACACGGTCACGAGGACACGGCCGACCTTCAGTTCGGACCGTCCCTCACTGGTGGCCTCCGGGATGCGAAGGGCGTGCGGCCGGGGGCTGGGTGGATGAGCCCCACGTCACCGGCGACCCGACGGACATGGTGCCGTGAACGGTCTCCTGTGCGAGGGACGGCCGTTGGGCCCGAAATCGGCGGGACGGCCGAGAAGCCCCGCCGCGCGCGCCGGCCGACGGCGGTCGGAGGGAAACATACGCGCCAATGACACCGGACCGCGCACCCGCCTCGATCCATTGCGTCACGCGGCGACTACAGTGTGCGTACGCAGGATCTCCGGCCTCCCGCACAGCACCCGCGCATTCTTCACACAATGCACATTTCCGGCCGATCGCTGCCTGCGGGCGGCGCACAGGGAAGACGAGGCTCCCGCTGCCTGTCTAGCCTCCCGCCCATGCGATCACCTCTGATGAGACGCCTCGGCCTTACCGCGTTCCTCGCCCTCGTCCTCGGCGTGTTCGGCCTGGCTCCCGCCGCGAGCGCGGCCCCCGCCCCGGCCGAGCTGACCTTCGCCACCGACAGCGCCACCACCACGCCCGGCGGCACGGTGAACCTGTCGATGACGCTCACCAACAACCAGACCTACGACATCTGGTTCGTCTACCAGACCATCGACCCGACCTGGCTGACCACCCAGCGCCCCGACCTGAAGTACAGCTTCACGGGCTGCGCGCTGACCACGTCCGCCGGCAGCGTCCCCTGCTCCGGGACCGGCCCCGCCGACCTGGGGGCCAACTACGGCGCCACGATCCCGCCCGGGCAGAGCCGGACCGTCACGCTGACTCTCCAGGTCGCCGCGGACTCCGGCTGCAACGGCAACATCGGCTTCTACTCCTACTTCTACGCGGAGTTCAGCGACAGCACCAACCTCAGCGGCGGCCCTGTCTACACCCCCGAAACGCGAGTGCTCTGCGCCTGACCGCGTCGGACACGGGCTGACAGCCCGTCAAAACAGCTGACCCGCGGCGAGAGTGGCCCGAAATCTGGTTGATCCAGGGCACTCGGCCGGTGGATCTCCGACCGACCGGCGGGCCCACCCGGCCC
>NZ_FMDK01001183.1 GCF_900091995.1 Streptomyces sp. MnatMP-M17 | reverse complement strand
GTGCCTGCTCGACCGCGTCTCGGACGCGGGCATCCTCGCGGAGTTTGCGGCGGGCTCTGGTGCGGCGGGTGAGGAGGATGGTGGCGGTGGCGGCTGCGAGGAGGACGAGCAGCAGCACGAGCAGCGTCCAGGGGACGGCCCAGCCGTGGGTCGTGGACTCGACGGGCTTGAGGGATGTGGTGGAGCCCGAGGCGTCGGTGAGCAGGGGGGTGAGTGTTGTGGTGGCGGCCAGGCTGACTCCCGGGGCCACGCCGTGGACCGGGACCTTCACCTTCCACTTCTCGCCCGGGAGCAGCTCCGGCGGCGCGGCGATGTCGCCCGCCTCCGTCCGCAGCCGGCCGAACGGGCCCGAGACCGAGACCGTCTGACGGGCCGACAGAAGGGCGTTGCCGGTGTTGTGGATCGTGTACGTGACGGTGGCGTCGCCCTTGGCGAACGGGTTGAACGTACCGTCGTAGTCGACATGGAGGTCCTCCACCGCGAGCTTCGGCTTGAGCTCGCCGCTGACCCGCAGCTTGACCCGGATACCGAGGCGCCGGTCGACGTTGATGCCCTCGGCGTCGTCGGCCTGCTTCAGTGAGGTGAGGATGCCGCCCACGTAGTCGCCGGGCGTGGCATTGGCCGGAACGCCGACCGTGAAGGGCACCTCGGCGGACTTGCCGGGCTTGATCACGACGCTGGCGCGGCCGGCGTGCACCCAGGCGCCGATTCCGACGGACTTCTTGTCCTTGGTGAGCAGGTCGAGCTGTCCCGTGTCGGTCGTGTAGCCGTCCGAGGCGTACACCGCGAGTTCGAGCGGGGACTTGCTGTGGTTGGCGACGACCATGGCGTCCTTGATCTGTCCGCCTGGGTTGACGCCGTAGGTGTAGCTGGAGCGGTCGTCGCCGTACCCGTTCGCGGCCGTCCTGACCGTCCAGGTGACATCGCCGTCGGCCGCCAGAGCGGGACCTGCGGGCAGGCCGGCGATCGCGAAGGCCATGAGCAGGGCCAGGGCGGCGGTACGGACGAGGGCGGCGGCGGTGGTCTTCCGGCGCGTTACGGGCACGTGCATGTCGGGGTTCTCCTGGAAACGAAGTGGCGGGGCAGGCACCGGACGGCGCCTGCCCCG
>NZ_FMDK01000020.1 GCF_900091995.1 Streptomyces sp. MnatMP-M17 | reverse complement strand
CCCCCAGCCGGTGCAGCGCACGCCTGGCCAGCAGCCGTACAGTGGTGAACTCCCGCCGGCGCTTGGCCACGGCCCGTGCCACATGGGCACTCTCCTGCGGGAACAGCGCCTCGTCCGGGCCCGGCACGGGATCGTCGTACGCCGCCTCGGCCATGACCGAGGGCGGCAGGATCTCGCCGATCACCGGAGGCCCTGCCCGCCGGGCGTCGGCAGGATCTGCCGCAGCGGCTCCCGGGGTGGCCGTTTGCTCCACTCGCGCGGATAGCCGACCGAGACCTCCTCGAAGCGGACTCCGTCGTACCAGGTGACCCGGGGGATATGCAGATGCCCGTAGACCACCGCGGCGGCGCGGAAGCGCACATGCCAGTCGGCGGTCAGTTCGGTACCGCACCACTGCGCGAACTCCGGGTAGCGCAGCACCCGGGTGGGCTCCCGCACCAGCGGGAAGTGGTTGACCAGGACCGTGCGCAGCGAGGGATCGAGGGCGGAGAGCCGGCGCTCGGTGTCCGCGACCCGGGCCCTGCACCAGTCGTCCCGGCCGTCGTAGGGATCCGGGTGGAGGAAGTACTCGTCGGAGCAGACGATGCCCGCGTCGGTCGCCACGCGCAGCGACTCCTCCATCGTGGTGGCGCCGGGCGCCAGGAACGAGTAGTCGTAGAGCACGAAGAGCGGAGCCACCGCCGCCGGACCGCCGGCGCCGCGCCACACCGGATAGGGATCCTCGGGAGTGGTGATGCCCAGCTCCCGGCAGAGCTCGACCAGCCGCAGATACCGCTTCTCGCCGCGCAGATCGCACGGATCCTGCGGATGCGTCCACAGCTCATGATTGCCCGGAGCCCAGATCACCTGGGTGAACCGGTCGCTGAGCAGCCGCAGCGTCCACTCGATGTCCGCGTACTTCTCGGCGACATCGCCCGCGACGATCAGCCAGTCCTCGTCGGAGTCCGGTCGCAGCCTCTCGACCAGCGCGCGGTTCTCGTCGTACACGACATGCAGATCGCTGACGGCCAGGAGTCTTCCGTCGGGCACAGTACCGGACCTTTCCCTCGGATGCTGTCGGCCTCGGACGCCGGACCGTGCCCGGCGCAGTCACCCTGCAAGATTACGATGCGGCACATGATTCGCGCAGTGGTCTTCGACGTCGGTGAGTGCCTGGTGGACGAGACGAAGGAGTACGGCACCTGGGCCGACTGGCTCGGTGTACCGCGTCACACCTTCGCCGCGATGTTCGGCGCGGTGATCGCCCAAGGGCGGGACTACCGGAAGACCTTCGAAGAGTTCCGGCCCGGATTTGACCTCTACGCCGAGCGTGAGGCCCGCGCCGCTGCCGGGCAGCCGGAGCGATTTGGCGAAGAGGACCTCTACCCGGATGTCCGCCCTGCGCTGGCGGATCTGCGCGGGTCCGGGTTGTGGCTGGGCATCGCGGGCAATCAGACCGTACGAGCCGGCCACATCCTCCGCGACCTGTTCAAGGAGGACGTGGACCTGATCGGCACGAGCGACGACTGGGGCGCCTCGAAGCCCGACCGCGAGTTCTTCGTGCGCGTCGCGGAGGTCGTGCCGTACGAGCCGGGCGAGATCCTCTACGTCGGCGACCGGGTGGACAACGACCTCCGGCCCGGGGCCGCCTCCGGGATGCACACCGCGCTCATCCGGCGCGGCCCATGGGCCACCATCCAGTGGAACACCGAGGAAGCGAAGAAGCTCCCCACCTTCCGAGTGGAGAGCCTCCTCGAACTCCCGGGCGCGATCGCCGACTTCAACGAGCGAGCGCGCTGACCGTCGTAGCCCAGCCGTACAGCCGCTCGTCCAGGTCGCGGACGCACTGCTCGTGCTGGTGCGGGGCGAGGGCCCGCCGTACGTCACGCACGCGGTCCATCCCGGTCGCATACCAGGTCCGCTCCAGCTGATCGAGCGCCCGCACTGCGTAGGTGCACGCGTCCTCCAGGCGGCCGGCCGCAGCTTCCACGGCGGCCAGGTCGCCGAGGATCACGCTGGTCTGCTTCTCTGCCGGGGCCAGATCAGCGAGGACTGCGAGGAGTGTCTCTTTGGCCTGGGGCAGGTGGCCAGCCTTGAGCTGGGTGTTGCCCTTGAACGCAGCAAGGCGGGTCGCGCTGAACCAGTCCATCCAGTCCTGATCCGGGTGCTCGCCTCCGCGGGCGAGGACGTCCTCGGCGTGGCCGATCAGGTGGAGCGCCGTGCGGGTGTGCCCGCAGCGGGTCTCGCATTCGGCCTCCACCGCGTCCAGCCAGGCCAGGAACCCGGGGCTCGCTGGTCCGCGGCGGGCGTACGTACGGGCCGCGACCATCCGCTCGACGGCCGCGTCTCGGTCTCCTGCCCAGCCGGGGATGAACGCGGTGTGGGCCAGGATCGCCGCGCCGAGGAGCTGGTCGTGGGCTTCGCCTGCGGCTTGCAGTGCGCGAAGCCAAGTCCCGGAGGCCCGGTCCGGTTCGCGGAGATCGAAGAACTCGATCCGGCCCATGAGCAGCAGCGACTCGGAGAGGGCTGCCGCGACCGACGCGCGTGTCTGCCCAGTGGTCTCCGTCAGGAGCATCCGCCCCAGTTCGCCGTGGGCGAGCACCGAAGGATGGAGTACGGCGGGGGCCACCGACCAGTACAGGCGCCGGTGCGAGCGGGTCACCCACTCGAAGTCGGTGGCGACTGAGGCTGGTTGCAGGACGGCCGCCGCCTGGATGGGGACCGCAGCCAGGCCGACCGCAGCGATTGTTCCGGTGACCAGGGTGCGCCGCACGGGGCCCGGGCCGTGGCCGCTGGGGGTGAATCCGAGCGCGGCCACGTCCTGGCCGAGGATTCGGGTCAGGGACTGCTGGATCTCGACCTGGGGCCAGGGCGGGTTGTCGGACTCCCAGCGTCGTACCTGTCGGACGCCGACGCCGAGGGCGTCTGCCAGGGCCTGCTGTGAGGCGTATCCGGCCGCGACACGGGCGGCCTTGAGTCTGGCGTTTCCTGCGGGCCGCGGCACGCTGCACCTCCCTGAGATGGGTTCGTAGACCGGTGTCACAGCGAGGCCCTGCGGATGGCTAGTGGCCACACTTACGGCCGAATGGAAGTCCTCTTTCGTGCCGAACAAAGACCTCTGGAAGTCCTCATGATGGGCAGTCAGCGGCGCCAGTCTGGATGCATCCCGATCGGCACACGGCGCAACAAGGAGCCGCATGGATGTCGCACACCCCACCACGGACACAGGCTGGGCGGCCATCCGCGTGCCTCGAATCCTCGGCCTCACCGTCATGGACATCCTCAGGACGCGCTGCGGCGCCGTCATGGAGAACGACCGGTCCCTCTACTGGTTCGTGGCCGCGGGCGACGGATCTGAGTGGGATGTCGCCAACATCAGCACCCTCGATCCGGCCGTTGACCCGCTGACGATTCCGCCACCCCGGCGGACGCAGGGCCCCGGGCCGCACTGGCGCATGTGCCTCGGCGACGACCGGTGGTTCACGGACAGCAGTGCATTGCGGGCCGCCATCGAGGACGCTCTTGGCCCAGTGCCGGGGAGCGACTCATGAATGCGGAGCCCAGGACGCCGCCCGGCCCTGGATTTGTCGCCGGATGCACGAGCGCCACATGGCTTGACGTCACCCCAGCCGGCCAGACAGCGTGGCTGTTGATCGGGCACGCACCACCACGGCGCCTCAATGAGACCTCGGAGTCAATCGGGGCCAGGCTGCTCGCGCTGGCCGACAATCTGGGGCTGCGGGCCGCGGCCGACCGTGTGCCGCACATCGGGCGGCGCCTGCTCATCAGGCACGGCGTCGTTGCCTGCGACTACGGGCACGACGACTACCTCATGCGGGTGCCGGACACCGGGCAGGCATGGCAGCAGCACGTCATACGGGGCGGTCAGGTCCTGCTCGTCGTCGGCCTGGACCCGCTGCCGCCGTACCAGGGCCAGCAGGAAGTCGACGCCTATCTGCGACAGGCCACGAACCGGCATCACGTCCTCATGGGCGCAACGGGCGCGCGATGACGTCCCGTCCCCGCTGGTGCCACTGGCACGAAGGCCTGGCCCACGCCGCACTGCCCGTCCAGGGCGGCCCGCCCGGCTACTGGATGTACGCCTGCCCAGCCTGCCGGGACCGGCACAAGCTGGCGCCCCTGGGGCAGCCCGGAGTAGCGGAGTCGACGTGACACAGACATGCAGGTGGTGCGGAGACAGCACCACCGAGCCCATCACCATCGGTATCGAACACTCCAGCTCCGGGCCCGGACGCACCCTGCATGCCTGCCCGTCGTGCCGGACTGCCCGGCGCCTGCTGCCGCTTGACCGGCACCCCGCGGACAGCCTCGGGTTCGTACGTTACGACTACGCAGTAACGAGCCCGTAGCCGCTGAGCTGCCCCGGCCGGCGCTTGTCCCCCCGTCGGCGCCGGCCGGGGCTCACCCACCCACTTGAGAAAGGCGCAGCTTGAGTACCGCAGCCCACCATCCGCCCGGCAAGGCAACTGTCCCGCCGCAGCTTGCGCGTCAGCTCACCGCATGGGCCAAGGGGCACATCCCGAATCAGGCAGGCGTGGCCGCACTGCTGGAGGAGGGCACCCTCCTGGCCCGG
>NZ_FMDK01000283.1 GCF_900091995.1 Streptomyces sp. MnatMP-M17 | reverse complement strand
CCCCCCGCCCCCGCGGCCGGCCGAGGAGAGGCCGGAGGAGCCGGTCCCGCGGCTCCCGCGCTGCCCGCCGCGTTCGCAAGGCAGACGCTCGGCTGGCACCGGTGCGCGGCCCCCGAGAAGGCACGCGGCAGCGCCGCGAGGGCTCCCGGCTCCGGCTGGCAGTGCGCCACGATGCAGGCGCCGCTCGACTACAGCGAGCCGGCCGGCGAGACCATCGGGATCGCCCTGATCCGCTCGGCGGCGAAGGACAAGGATCGCCGGATCGGCTCGCTCCTCTTCAACTTCGGCGGTCCCGGCGGCTCGGGTGTCGCCGCGCTGCCCGGCGCGGCCGGTCTCTTCGAGAGCCTCCACGCACGGTACGACCTGGTCGGCTTCGATCCTCGCGGAGTCGCCGAGAGCTCCGGAGTGGTGTGCCGGGACAATCAGCAGACGGAACGTTCCCTCCGTATCGACTCCACTCCGGACACGCCGGCCGAGGAGCTGATCTTCCTCGAAGACTCGGCGGCATTCGGCGCGGGCTGCGTGAAGCGTTCGGGACGGGTACTGCCGTATGTGGGAACCACCAGCGCCGCCCGGGACCTGGATCTGCTGCGCCAGGTGCTCGGCGACCGGAAGCTCCACTACTTCGGCTTCTCGTACGGCACCGAACTGGGCGGCGTCTACGCCCACTTGTTCCCGTCGAAGGTCGGACGGCTCGCTCTGGACGCGGTGATCGATCCGACGGCCGACTACATCGGCCACTCCCGCAACCAGGCACTCGGCTTCCAGCGCGCCCTGGACAACTACTTCAAGAGCCGTGGCACCAGCGCGAGAAGCGGTACCGCGCGCGTGGTGAAGCTGCTCGACCGGCTGGACCACGAGGCTCTGCCCACCTCCATGGGCCGTACGCTCACCCAGGGCCTCGCCCTGACCGGCATCATCAGCCCGCTGTACGCCGAGGAGAGCCGGCCCGAGCTGACGGACGCGCTGGAGGGCGCCGAGAACGGGGACGGCACCGGACTGCTGCGGCTGGCCGACTCGTACAACGACCGTGACGCGCAAGGCCGTTACGGTGTCTCGCACCACGCCCAGCGCGCCATCTCCTGCGCGGACGCGAAAGGCCGGGTCGAAGCGGCCGAGGTCAGGTCCCGGCTGCTGGCCGACTTCAGCGAGGTGTCGCCGGTCTTCGGCCCGTATCTGGCGTGGGATCTGGCCGGCTGGTGCGCGCGCTGGCCGGTCGCGGGCGAGCACGAGACTCCGGAGGTGGCGGCGCCGGGCGCGGACCCGATCCTGGTGATAGGCGGCAAGGGTGATCCGGCGACTCCGTACGAGGGCTCCGGGCGGATGGTCGCGGAGCTCGGCGAGGGCGTCGGTGTCCATCTCACCTTCGAGGGCGAGGGCCATGGCGCGTACACCACCGGGAATCGCTGTATCACCCAGGTGGTGGACGACTACTTCCTGCGCGGCGAGGTCCCGGCGTCCGGCAAGAGCTGCGCGTAGAACGCACGGGATGCACAGAAGGGGCCGGTCCACACGATGGTGGACCGGCCCCTTCGGCAGAGCTGACAGAGCTGACAGAACTAGTAGACCGGCTTCGCCGGCTCGATCTGTTTGACCCAGCCGATCACTCCGCCGCCGACATGCACCGCGTCCGCGAAGCCCGCCGACTTCAGCACCGCGAGCACCTCCGCACTGCGGACACCCGTCTTGCAGTGCAGAACGATCTTCTTGTCCTGCGGCAGAGTCGCCAGGGCGGTGCCCATCAGGAACTCGTTCTTCGGGATCAGCTTGGCGCCGGGGATCGAGACGATCTCGTACTCGTTCGGCTCGCGGACATCGATGATCTCGATGTTCTCACCGTCGTCGATCCACTCCTTGAGCTGCTTGGGAGTGATTGTCGAACCGGCCGCCGCCTCCTGGGCCTCCTCCGACACGACACCGCAGAAGGCCTCGTAGTCGATGAGTTCGGTAACGGTGGGATTCTCGCCGCAGACCGCGCAGTCGGGATCCTTGCGGACCTTGACCTGGCGGTACTGCATCTCCAGGGCGTCGTAGATCATCAGCCGGCCGACCAGCGGCTCGCCGACGCCCGTGAGCACCTTGATCGCCTCGGTGACCTGGATCGATCCGATGGACGCACAGAGCACGCCCAGCACACCGCCCTCGGCGCAGGAGGGCACCATGCCCGGCGGCGGGGGCTCCGGGTAGAGGCAGCGGTAGCACGGGCCGTGCTCGGACCAGAACACGCTCGCCTGGCCGTCGAAGCGGTAGATCGAACCCCAGACGTACGGCTTGTTCAGCAGCACACAGGCGTCGTTGACCAGATAGCGGGTGGCGAAGTTGTCCGTGCCGTCCACGATCAGGTCGTACTGCGAGAAGATCTCCATCACGTTCTCGGCTTCGAGCCGCTCTTCGTGAAGGATCACATTCACATAGGGATTGATACCGAGGACGGAGTCACGCGCGGACGCGGCCTTCGACCGGCCGATGTCGGCCTGGCTGTGAATGATCTGGCGTTGCAGGTTCGACTCGTCGACCTCGTCGAACTCCACGATGCCGAGCGTACCGACACCGGCCGCGGCCAGGTACATCAGAGCCGGGGAGCCGAGACCTCCGGCACCCACACACAGCACCTTCGCGTTCTTCAGCCGCTTCTGCCCGTCCATCCCGACGTCCGGGATGATCAGATGACGGGAGTACCTGCGGACCTCGTCGACGGTGAGCTCGGCAGCGGGCTCGACCAGGGGTGGCAGCGACACAGGGACCTCAACAGGGGGTTGGTCGATGAATCAGTACGGTTCTTATCCCTGCAACACTGCCACGGCCCTTGTCATTCCGAGACACCCGGTCCGACTCGCGAGATGATCTCGTCCCAGTGGCCGGGCAGCGAGCCCAGGCGGCCGGGCAGTCGGTCCCGCCAGGCGGCCGGGCAGTCGGTCCCGACAGCCGGGAGTCAGTCCCGGCGGCCGGGCCCCGGCTCGGACGGGCCGTCGCGCGAGCGGTGGCCGACGGCGGTCAGATACGGCATGCCGCCTCCATCCAGATGTCCGCGAGCGACTCCTCCAGATTGATCCGGGGCCGCCAGCCGAGCCGGTCGCGGGCGGTGCGTACGTCCGCCTGCTGCCAGCCGCCGCAGCCGTCGGGATACGGGAACGGGCCCGCGCCGATGTGTTCAGGCAGTTGCTCGCCGCGCGGCGGGCCGATGGTGGCGTGGCCCGGACGCATCGGTCCCGGCGGCATGTCGAGTTCGTGCAGGGCTCCGGCGTAGCCCGCGACTCTCGCGAGCACCGCGGCGGCGTCCCGGAGCTTGACGGCCCGGCCGGTACCGATGTTGACGATGCCCTGGGCGGCGGAGAGCGAGGCGGCGTGCACGGCGCGCGCCACGTCCCGTACGTCCACGAAGTCGCGCTGTACGCCGAGTCCGCCGAGCTTGAGCTCGCCGTCGCCCGCCTGCATCGCACGGCGCATGGCCTCCGCGAGCCGGCCGAGCGGAGAGCCCGCCGGAGTACCCGGGCCGACGGGCGAGAAGATCCGCAGCACGATCGCGTCGAGCCCGGAGCCGAGCACCAGCTCGGACGCGGCCAGCTTGCTCACGCCGTACGGGCCGCCCGGGCGCGGCACGGCGTCCTCGGCGGTGGACGAGCCGTGCTGGGAGGGACCGTACTCGGAGGCGCAGCCGAGCTGGACGAGTCTGGCGCCGCAGCCGCTGCGGCGCAGGGCCTCGCAGACCGTGGCGACGGCGACGGTGTTGTGCCTGGTCAGTTCGCGGGCGCCGCCACGGGTGGCTCCGGCGCAGTTGATCACGACTCCGGGATGGACGGCGTCCAGGAAGCGGGTGAGGGCACCCGGGCTGCCGCCCGCGAGATCGAACCGTACGTCCGCGTCGTCGCCGCGGCCGAGCGCGGTGAGGTGCACGGCGGGATCGGCGAGCAGCCGGTCGGCCACGAAGCGGCCGAGGAAACCGTTGGCACCGAGCAGCAGGACCCTCATCGCGGTGCCCTTCCGTGCCGACAGGCCTTGGCGGAGGCCGGTGCTGGGGATAGCGGGGTCATGTCTGGTGTCTCCTTCATCGTGTTGCTGTGCGGTGTCGCTGTGTCGTGTTGCCGAGTGGCGAGGACAGGCGTGGAGAGGCGCTGAGGTCAGTAGTGCTGAGGTCTTATGTGCGCCGAGGCCCGGGACAGGGCGACGGCGGCATGGCCGAGCAGTCCGAGGGCGGCGGCTCCACAGGCGAGGGCGGGCACGGCCGAGGAGCCCCATGTCTCTACCGCCCGGGTGACCGGGACGGCGAGCGGATCGAGCCCGGGAAGCCGGCCCGCGAGCACGGACACGCAGGACAGCGCCTCTACTGCGGCGGCCACGGCGAGTCCGGTGGCCGCGGTGCCGGCGAAGCCGTGGACCGTGAGCAGCCTGGCCAGCAGGAGGAGCGTGCCGAGGGCGACGGTGGAGGCGAGCCCGCCGTCCTCGTCGAAGACGGCATTGGCGGTCGCCGTGAGAGCGGTGAGGGCGCAGACATAGAGCCCGGCCAGGGCGAGAAGCAGCGGCCGGGCGCCGGCCGTGAACTCGGCCAGTCCATGGCTCTCGGCGAGGCGGCGCCGGGCGCATACGGAGAAGAGATGGGCGCACCAGGCGGCCGGTGCGACGGCGCACGCCAGCGCGGTGAGCGGTGTCGTGGTCGCGGGCCACGGTCCGTCGGGACCGCCGGTGATCAGTTCGTCCAGCAGTCCGTCACCGCACACCAGATAGGCCAGCAGCCAGTACACGCAGAGGCCTGCGGCGGGGACCGGGCGGCCCTCGGCGCGCAGCGGCCCTCGGTGGAGGCAGGCGGTAAGCGCGCCGGAGAGCGCGAGGGCACCCGCCAGGCCTATCGCGAGCCGGCGCTGTCCAGTGCTCCTTTCGAGCTCCGCGAGAGTGAGACAGGCCACGGCTCCGGGCAGCAGTGTGATCGCCGCCCACCATCCGGCGCGCGCGCCGGTTCGGTGGGTTACGTGGGTTCCGCGCGCGGGATCGGCGGTGACCGGCCCGTCCGTTCCGTCCGTACGTTCCGTTCCACGTGGCACGCGCGCGTACAGCTCCTCGGCGAGCGAGAAGACGTCCCGGTGCCGGAAACGGGCGGCGGTCCGGTCGGTGATTCCGTGGGCCTCAAGGCCGGCGGCGATCTCCAGCGGATCGACGGCTCGCTCGCACAGCTCCCGGTACCGGTGCAGCAGGCCCTTGACCGGATCGCCGCTCCCGCGCCGGCCACCGGGAGGCCCGGCGAACGGCGTGGTCAGCGGAGTGACTTCGTCAGACATCGCTCTCCCTCACACCCACCGGAGTGCGCTCCGGACGCGCTTCACGCCCGGCACGCGCCTCACGCTCCGGACGCGCCTCACGCTCCGGGCGGCCGGCACTCCAGCGGACCGGCGCGTACATCTCGGCCGGGTGGGCGAAGGGCACGTCGTCCGCCGACCGCCGTACGGGAGCGTGCGAGATCAGTTGCAGATAGATGTCGTCGAACGCCGCGAGGTTCTGCTCGACGGTGAAGAGCTCCAGTGCGCGGGCGCGCGCCGCCTCACCGAGCCGTTCGCGCCGCTCCGGGTCGCGCAGCAGCGCGATACAGGCATCCGCGAGCGCCCTGGGATTGCGCGGCGGTACCACCAGCCCGGTGCCGCCGATGACCTCCACCACCGCGCCGACATCCGTGGAGACCGTCGCGCGTCCGCAGAACATCGCCTCGACCAGACTGATCGGAAAGCCCTCGACCACGCTGGACAGGACGACCACACCGCCCGCCGCGTACGCGTCGGGCAGCTCTGGCGTCTCGGGTCCGCCGATCTCCTCGAAGGAGACGGGATTGTCGCCCGCGGTGTGCGCGTCGACGGCCTCGTCCGGGAAGAGCTGGGCGGCCAGGGCCCGGCAGTGCGCGAGATACGCCTCCGCTCCCGGGCTCTGGGCGGGCGCGCCCACGATCCGCAGACGCGCGCCCGGCTCCGCCGTGTGGACCGCCGCGAACGCGTGCAGCAGCGAGACCAGATCCTTGGCCGGCTCGATTCTGCCGACCCAGACGAGCGTGCCCGGATCGCCATCCCCAGAGCCGCCTGTGGAGCCTGCCGTCGAGCCCGCCGAAGAGCCGCCCGTGGAACCCGGCGCCGGGCCCACCTCGGAGAAACGCTCCGCCTCCATCCCCGGATACACCGTCCGCAGCTTGGCGCGGTCGGCACCGCACCGCTCCTGCCACCGTCTGGCATGGGCGTTGCCGGGAGTGATGACATCCGCCTGCCGGTAGATCTCGGCGGCCAGCCGCCCGTGGAAGGCGGCGAGCAACGCGCGGACGGGCGTGCCGAGCGGCGCGGCGCCCGCCGGAGCGCCGCCCGTACCACCGGTCGCGCTTTCCGTACCACCGGTCGCGAGGTAGTGCGCCCTGAGCTGGACGCCGTACTCCGTGACCAGCAGCGGTACACCGAAGAAGCGTTTGGCCAACAGCCCGGGGAGAGCGGCGGATCCACCGGAGGCGGCATGGCAGAGATCGACCGCGCCCAGCGTGGCGTCGTCGTACCAGTCCAGCGACAGAGGGCGCAGAGCGCGCTCCAGCCGGTCGGCGAAGGCCAGGAAGTCGGGCACGGTCGCGGAGTGCGCGCTCCGGCGTGCGCCGGGCGCACGGCAGGCGGACTCCAGCAG
The DNA here is from genome assembly GCF_900091995.1 of Streptomyces sp. MnatMP-M17. Classification (GTDB taxonomy): domain Bacteria; phylum Actinomycetota; class Actinomycetes; order Streptomycetales; family Streptomycetaceae; genus Streptomyces. The sequence continues at coordinate 4,186 of NZ_FMDK01000283.1, read as the reverse complement.
CCGTACGGCCGCTTCCGAGCGCAGTGCGCGGTAGAGACCACCGCGCTCCCTGGCGAGATCGGCGAGCCCGTAGAGCCCGGCCGCGAAGCCATCGGCGCGCTCCAAACCGTCCCGGGAGCCATCACCGGAGCCGGAGCCGTCCCGTGCGCCGCACCCCGAGCCGCCCTCCGCCGCGTCCGAGCAGACCGCGGCGGCCAGTTGTCCGAAGTGCTCCGCGAACCGCCGCCGGTCGCGCCGTCCGTAGCCACGGCCGTCGTCCGCCGGCGCCCAGAGCGGCGCCGTACGCACCTGCTGGATCCGGCGCGGCAGCTCTATCCAGCCGCGCTCCTCCTGCCGCGCGCTGCGGCTGAGCGCGTAGATGTCGAACTCGTGCAGTGCGAGCCCGCGTACGAGCCGGTCGCACCAGAGTCTGGATTCACCCGTGGCATACGGATAGCCACCGTCCGTGAGCAGTCCGATCCGCACGAGCACACCCCCGATCTCCCTTGTGGGCAGCCGCCGTTGGCCGGCGACACGCAGCGGGACGACCGTAAGCGGATATGCCGGTGGTGCGATGGACGGTTGTCCGTCGCACCACCGGAAGGGGTGAATGCACGTAACTTTCCCGCACCGGTAGCGTTCTGTCGCGCTACGGAGTGCTTCGGCTACGCAAGGTCAGGCCACGGCGACTTTCTCGGCAGGTGCCGCAAGCGCCTTCCTGGCCGAGCGGCGCGCGGCGGCGAGCACCGGATCGAGCGCGGGCACGGCGGCGAGCAACTGCCTCGTGTACGGGTCGGAGGGCGCGCCGTACACCTCCTCGACCGTTCCCTGTTCCACGATCCTGCCGTCCCGCATCACGGCGACCCGGTCACTGACCTGCCGTACCACGGCGAGGTCATGGGCGATGAAGACCAGCGCCAGGCCCAGTTCCCGCTGGAGTTCCGCGAGGAGCGCGACGACCTGCGCCTGCGTGGTCACATCGAGGGCCGAGACGGGCTCGTCGCAGACGATCAGCCGGGGCTCGGCGGCGAGTGCCCGCGCGATACCGACGCGCTGGCGCTGGCCGCCACTGAACTCGTGCGGATACCGGTCGTAGCGGTCGGGATCGAGCCCGACACGCTCCAGCAGCTCCCGTGCGCGCGCCACGATCCGTCCCTCGTCCAGCGTTCCGGCCGCCCGCAGCGGATCGGCGACGGACTCGCCCACCGAGCGGCGCGGATTGAGCGAGGCGACAGGATCCTGGAAGATCATCTGCAACTCGCGGCGGTACGGCCGCAGCTCCTTCTCGGAGACCGCCGCGATCTCCGCGCCGCGGTAGCGCAGCCGCCCGTCGGTCGGATCCAGCAGCCGTACGAGCATCCGGCCCAGCGTGGTCTTGCCGCTGCCGCTCTCGCCGACGATGCCCAGCGTCTCGCCGGCGCCGACGGTCAGCGACACTCCGTCGACGGCGGTGACGGTCCGCCGCCCGCGCCGGAACTCCCGCCGCAGATCGACGGCTTCGAGCAGCACCTCATCCGCCAAAGGGCGCGGCTCACCCTGAAGGCGCGGCTCACCCGAACGGCGCGGCTCTGCCACCGTCCGCGCCACCGGCGCGTCCACCCGAGGCACCGAGGAGAGCAGCGTGCGCGTATACGTCTGCTTCGGCGCTCCCAGCACCTCGGCCACCGGACCGCGCTCCACCTCCCGGCCGTGCCGCATCACCAGTACCTCGTCGACGCTCTCCGCCGCGACTCCCACGTCATGGGTGACCAGCAGCAGTCCCATGCCCGTCTCGCCGCGCAGATCATGGAGGAGATCGAGGATCTGCGCCTGGACCGTCACATCGAGCGCCGTGGTCGGTTCGTCGGCGATCAGCAGACGCGGCTCGCAGGCGAGCGCCATCGCGATGAGCGTGCGCTGGCGCATACCGCCGCTGAACTCGTGCGGTCTGGAATGCGCCCGGCGCGCCGCGTCCGGGATGCCCACCCGGTCGAGCACCTCGACGGCCCGTGCGCGGGCCGCCCGCCGTGTGGCGTCCGTATGGACCCGGTAGACCTCGGCGATCTGGTCGCCGACGGCGTAGTACGGATCCAGGGACGACAGCGGGTCCTGGAAGACCATCGCGGCCACCGCGCCGCGCAGCGCGCGCAGTTCACGGTCGGAGGCGGTGCCCACGTCCGTACCGCCCACGCGCACCGCGCCTCCGACGTGCGCGCCCGTCCCACGGTGGAGTCCGAGGAGCGCGCTCGCGACGGTGCTCTTGCCGCTGCCGGACTCGCCGACCAGACCGATCGCCCGGCCCGCGGCGAGCGAGAACGACAGCCCGTCGACGGCCCGTACGGTCTCCTCGCCCGAGACGAAGTCGACCGTGAGGCCCTCGACCTCGATCAGATCCGTCGCAGGAGTCACAGGAGTCACAGGAGTCACAGAAGCGCCACCCTCCGGTCGGCCGCCGCGTACAGCAGATCGGCCACCACATTCGCCACCACGACGGCCGTGCCGGTCACCAGCACCACTCCCACCACCACGGGCAGATCGATCTCCCGCACGCCGTCGATCAGTGTCTTGCCGATCCCGGGAATGTTGAAGAGGGACTCGGTGAGCACCGCGCCGCCCATCACCGTGCCGAAGTCCAGCGCGCTGAGCGCGATGACCGGCGGTACGGCGCCGCGCAGCGCGTGCCGCCCGACGACCGCGCGCTCGCCGACGCCGTACGCGCGGAACGTACGGATATGGTCCTCGGCCAGCGTCTCCAGCGTGGAACTGCGTGTCAGCCGCGCGTATTTGGCGCTCTCGAACAGTCCGAGCGTGAGCCAGGGCAGCAGCATGTTCCACGCCCACTGCTCGGGATCGTCGGTCAGCGGTACGTACGTCGGGAACGGCAGCCACTGCAAGTACGCGCAGACCAGCATCAGCAGCAGCAGTCCGAGGATGAACACCGGCGTGCCCGTGCCGGCCAGCGTGAGCACCGTCAGCGCGCGCTCGGTGATCCCGCCGCGCCGCAGCGCGGAGAGCAGCCCGGTGCCCACTCCGATGACCAGCCAGATCACCATGGCGCCCAGCGCGAGCGAGAGCGTCGCGGGCAGCCGGTCCAGGATCAGCGAGGTGACCTGCTGGTCGGTCTGGTACGAGAAGCCCAGGCACGGCGCGTCGCAGTGCAGCAGGGCCGTACCGGTGGAGTAGTCGCGCCCGGCGAAGATGCCCTGGAGGAAGTGGGCGTACTGCGTGTACACCGAGTCGCCCAGACCGAGCTGTTCGCGTACCTGCGCGACCTGCTGGCTGCTGCACCGCTCGCCGCACGCGAGCCGGGCCGGATCGCCCGGCGCGAGATAGAAGAGCCCGTAGATCACGACGGAGAGCACGAGCAGGACCAGCACCGCGCCGCCGAGCCGTCTGAGCAGATAGCGCGTCATGAGGAGATGTCCTTGGACGAGTCGGTGGCGGCGGCGCGGGTACGGGACGTACGGCGCCGCCCGATCCGCAGCCGTCCGGCCTCCCGTGGATCGAGGGCCGCCCTGACCGCGTCGCCCAGCACGGTGAAGGCGAGCACGGTCACGAACAGCATCCCGGCCGGCAGCAGTACGTACATCGGATCGGCGCGGAACCAGGTCTGCGCGCTCGACAGCATCTGTCCCCAGGAGGGCGTCGGCGGTTTGACACCGACGCCCAGGAAGGACAGCGACGCCTCGGTCACCATGTTCGTCGGCAGCAGGATCGCCGCGTAGGTGATGACGGGAGCCGCGAGCGAGGGCAGCAGCTCACGCCGTGCCACCCGCCACCGCCCGGAGCCCGCGAGCCGCGCGGCGGCCACGAAGTCGAGCTGTTTCAGCGTGAGTGTCTGCGCCCGGACGATCCGTGACGTACCGCCCCAGCCGAGCAGCCCGACCACGAGGATCAGCAGCAGCGGACGCGGGAAGTCGGTGGGCACGACGGCGGTCAGGGCGATGGCCAGCACCAGCATGGGCAGCGCGATCATCACATCGGTGAACCGGCTGAGGACCGTGTCGAGCAGCCGGTTGCCCAGCCCGGCGGCCAGGCCCACGACGATCCCGATCAGCACCTGGACGACGGTGGCGCCCACCGCGACCAGCAGCGACACCCGGGCGCCGTAGAGCAGCCGTACGAACAGGTCGCGCCCGGTGCCCGGTTCGACTCCCAGCCAGTGGTCGCCGCTGACACCGCCGAACGAGCCGATCGGCACTCCGCCGCGCGCCGAGTCCACCAGCGC
>NZ_FMDK01000005.1 GCF_900091995.1 Streptomyces sp. MnatMP-M17 | reverse complement strand
AAGAGGCAGGGACACACATACGGCTGAGGCCGGCCGGGGCGCGCCCCGGCCGGCCTCAAGTCTTCACCGCGCGGTCAGGAGCCCGTACTCGTGCCCCTGCGCAGCTCCCACAGCTGCAGCTCCGCGGACGAGTTGACCGCCCACTCCACCCGCGCGATGTCATCGCGGGCGGCCACATACTGCTTGCCCTGCCACAGCGGCAGCACCGGCACATCGTCGGCGACGATGTCCTGGATCTTGGCGAACGTCTTCGAGGCGGAGCTGCGGTCGGCCTCGCGGCGCGACTGCGGGATGAGCTGGTTGCGCAGCATGCTGTTGTTGTACGGGCTGTTGAGGAAGTTGTCCTTGTCGAAGAACGGCCCGATGTAGGTGTCCGGGTCCGGGAAATCCGGGAACCAGCCCATGCCGTAGATCGCGTACGCCCTCTTGGTCTGGTTGGGCCGGAAGGTCTTCCACTCCTCGCCCTTGATCGAGACGTCGAAGAGCTTGCTGCCGTTGAGCTGGTCCCGGAGGTTCTCGAACTCCTTGACGGTGACCTCGCCGTAGTGGTCGGTGGTGTAGTTCAGCGTCAGCTTCACCGGAGTGGTGATGCCGGCGTCCTCCAGCAACTGGGCGGCCTTGGTCACATTCGCGTCACCGTACTTGTTGAAGAACGAGTTGGTGTGCGTCGCGACGCTCGACGGGATCGGCGAGTACAGCGGTTCGGCCATGGCCCCGTACACCTTGGTGACGAGCTGGCCGCGGTCGATGGTGTACGCCATGGCCTGGCGTACCGCCTTCTCCTTGGCGCTCGGAGCATCGGTGTTGAAGGCGAGGTAGCGGATCTCCAGCCCCGGCATCTCGGTGAGCTGGATGGTCTCCTTGGGGTTCTCGATCATTGACTGGACCTGCTCGGGCGTCATCGCGCGGGTCATCACATCGATGTCGCCGTCGTCGAGCGCCTTGCCCATGCTGTCGGCGTCCTTGAAGGGCCGCAGCTCGACCTTGCTGTTCTGGAGGCTGAGATCGCCCTTGTAGTCCGGGTTCTTGGCGAAGACCGCCTTGACGACGGTGTCACCCTTGACCTCGGCCTTGAAGGTGTACGGACCCGAGCCGTTCACCTCGAAGCCGTTACGGAGCTTGTTCGGCTCGTACAGCTTCTGGCTGACGATGCCCGCCGGCGGAGTGGTCAGCTTGTACGGGAACGTCGCGTCGGGCGCCTTGAGATGGAAGACGATCTCGCTGTCGCCGTTGGTCTCCATCGTGTCGATATTGGCCAGCAGACCGGAGATACCGCTGGGGTCCTTGATGTCCAGGACGCGCTTGATGGAGTACTTCACATCCTCGACGGTGATGGGATCGCCGCCGGCGAACTTCAGGCCCTCGCGCAGCTTGCAGCGGTAGCTCTCGTTCTCCCGGTCGGTGAATCCGCACTCGGAGGCGGCCTCGGGCACCGGCGCTCCGCCACCGCGCGGTACGTGCATCAGCGTCTGGATGGTCTGGCGGAGCACGTTCCAGGAACCGGTGTCGTACGCGAAGGCCGGGTCCAGCGGAGCGGGACCTTCCTCCGTGGCGATGTACTGGTCCGTGGTGCCCACGACAATGGCTTCACCGCCGTCGGACCCACCGTCCGAGCCGCCGCAACCGGCGAGCACGGGCGCAAGCAGGCCGATCACGGCCGACAGCGCCAAAGTCTTGCGGTTCATCCTGGACGTACTCCCTCATCCGGCACTGAGATACAGCGGTGCTAACGGAGACTCCGCCGCGCCCACCCGTTCGGGGCAGTGCGATCGGGCCGGGATACAGGGCGATCGGTCCTGTGTACATGGCGACTTGGTGGGTCGTCGGGACACGTCGTTGATGCGGCGAAGTGCTCGCGACGAGATTAGTCGGAGGCACCGGGAATGCCGGAACGGGCCTGATCTGAAACGTAATCACACAGTGATCGGCAATAGCGGCGTGTGGATATATCGGCTCCGGAATGTTTCGTACACGTCTCCATCAATCAGGACACAAGGGCGCACCAGGACCCCGCCGCGACGGCCATGGATCAGTCCGGCCCGCGCCTGTCGATGAGGGCGCAGGTGATAAAGCTCACTCCACATGCCGTTTAGCGGGTCATGGATTGCCTCGCCCGACGGTAACGGAAAATGCCCGGCCCAATGCCGAGAGTTTCCGTCCGTATTCCGGTGCGACGCTCTGTGCGCGGATCAGTGTCCTTGCGTCATCATCCCGCGCAGAAATACCAGATCGACCTCTTCGAGCGAGCGGACGACGATCCGTCCGTCGGCCGGTGCGATCGGCGAGACGGACGGTACGGCGACCACCCGGCAGCCCGCGGCCTCGGCGGCGGCGACACCGGTAGCGGTGTCCTCGATGACGGCACACCGAGAGGGATCGGCGCCCAGGCCCCGGGCGGCAAGCAGATACGGGTCCGGGTGCGGTTTCGTACGCGGCACCTCGTCGCCCGCGACGGTGAGCGCGAAGTACTCGGGCCCGAGCGAGGCCAGGACCCGGTCGATGATGCGCCGGTGCGAGGCGGAGACCAGGGCGGTGGGCACCTCGTGCGCGGCCAGCTCCGTGAGCAGCCGGGTGGCGCCCGGCATGAGCGGTACACCGCGCCCGATACGGTCCTCGAAGGTGTCGTTGAGCAGCACGGTCAGCTCGGCGAGGGTGATGGCGGCGCCGGTGGCCTCGATGAGGAAGGTCGCGCTGCGGGTCATGGGCCCGCCCACCACCACATCGCGCCAGGTCTCGTCGAGGACGTGTCCGAGGGCCTTGAAGACCTCCACCTCGGCGTCCCACCAGAATCCCTCGGTGTCGACCAGGGTTCCGTCCATGTCGAGAAGAACGGCCTGAAGGGCCGAGCCTTCGGCCGTACGGGTCAAGGACGCGGGGACCGTACTGGTCATCCGGCACACCTCCATGGGGGACGAGAAGGCCGGTCACCTTTCCCGCAGGGTTACCCCACCGGGACAGGCGACCGGCCTGCACTGGACCGACCAGTGTACGACTCGTCCGCGCTCCGCGCCGATCGGATTCCGGCGGGCGGAGCGCGGACCTTGTCAGCGTGCGTTGTCAGCGTGCGTTGAAGTACTTCGCCTCGGGGTGGTGGATCACGATGGCGTCGGTGGACTGCTCGGGATGGAGCTGGAACTCCTCCGAGAGCTGGACACCGATCCGCTCGGGCTCCAGCAGCTCGGCGATCTTGGCCCTGTCCTCCAGATCGGGGCAGGCGCCGTAGCCCAGCGAGAAGCGCGCGCCTCGGTACTTCAGCGCGAACATGTCCTCGACCTCGGCCGGATCCTCACCGGCGAAGCCCAGTTCGGAGCGGACCCGGGCGTGCCAGTACTCGGCGAGCGCCTCGGCGAGCTGGACGGAGAGACCGTGCAGTTCGAGGTAGTCGCGATAGGAGTTGGACTCGAACAGCTCGGCGGTCCGCTCACCGATCTTCGAGCCGACAGTGACGACCTGGAAGCCGACCACATCCCGCTCGCCGGACTCCTCCGGGCGGAAGAAGTCCGCGAGGCACAGGCGCCGGCCGCGCCGCTGGCGCGGGAAGGTGAAGCGCGTGCGCTCGGAGCCGTCGTCGTTGAGCACGATCAGGTCGTCGCCCTTGGAGACGCACGGGAAGTAGCCGTAGACGACGGCGGCCTCCAGCAGGTTCTGCGTGTGCATCTGGTCCAGCCAGCCGCGCAGATGCGGCCGGCCCTCGCTCTCGACCAGCTCCTCGTAGCTCGGGCCGCCCTTACGGGCCTCCTTCAGCCCCCACTGGCCCTTGAAGAGGGCGCCCTCGTCCAGCCAGGACGCGTACTCCTTGAGCTGGATGCCCTTGACGACCCGGGTGCCCCAGAACGGCGGCGCGGGAACGGGATTGTCGACGGCGACATCGGAGCGGACCGTGCCCTGTTCGGGACGCTCCTCCACCACGGCGTTGGCGGTGGCCTTCACCCGGCGCTGCTTCAGCTCGGGAAGCGTGGCGCCGGGCACTCCGCGCTTGACCGCGATCAGCGCGTCCATCAGCCGCAGGCCCTCGAACGCGTCCCGGGCGTAGCGGACTTCGCCCTGGTAGATCTCGTGGAGGTCCTGCTCGACATAGGCCCGGGTCAACGCCGCGCCGCCGAGGATGACGGGATAGTCGGCCGCCATCTTGCGCTGGTTCAGCTCCTCCAGATTCTCCTTCATGATCACGGTCGACTTCACCAGCAGACCGGACATGCCGATCACATCCGCCCTGTGCTCCTCGGCGGCCTCCAGGATCGCGGAGACGGGCTGCTTGATGCCCAGATTCACCACGTTGTAGCCGTTGTTGGAGAGGATGATGTCGACCAGGTTCTTGCCGATGTCATGAACGTCACCACGGACGGTGGCCAGCACGATCGTGCCCTTGCCCTCGTCATCGGTCTTCTCCATGTGCGGCTCCAGATACGCCACCGCGGTCTTCATCACCTCGGCGGACTGGAGCACGAACGGAAGCTGCATCTGGCCGGAGCCGAACAGCTCACCGACGACCTTCATGCCCTCCAGCAGCGTGTCGTTGACGATGTCCAGGGCCGGCCGGCTCTCCAACGCCTCGGCGAGGTCCCTGTCCAGACCGTTCTTCTCGCCGTCGATGATCCGGCGCCGCAGCCGCTCCTCCAGCGGCAGCGCGAGCAGTTCCTCGGCCCTGCCGTCCTTCATCGACTTCGTGTTGACGCCCTCGAAGAGCTCCATCAGCTTCTGGAGCGGGTCGTAGCCCTCGCTGCGCCGGTCGTAGATCAGATCGTGCGCGACCTTGACCTGCTCCTCGTCCAGCCGCGCGATCGGCAGGATCTTCGAGGCGTGCACGATCGCCGAGTCCAGGCCCGCCTTCACACACTCGTCCAGGAAGACCGAGTTGAGGACGACACGGGCGGCCGGGTTGAGACCGAAGGAGATGTTCGACAGACCCAGTGTGGTCTGGACGTCCGGATGGAGGCGCTTGAGCTCACGGATCGCCTCGATGGTGGCGATGCCGTCGCGCCGGGACTCCTCCTGCCCGGTGCAGATGGTGAAGGTGAGGCAGTCGATGAGGATGTCCGACTCATGGACACCCCAGTTGGCGGTCAGATCGGTGATCAGCCGTTCGGCGATGGCGACCTTGTGCTCGACGGTACGGGCCTGGCCCTCCTCGTCGATGGTCAGCGCGATCAGCGCCGCACCGTGCTCGACGGCCAGCGCGGTCACCTTCGCGAACCGCGACTCCGGCCCGTCGCCGTCCTCGTAGTTCACCGAGTTGATCACCGCGCGGCCACCGAGCTTCTCCAGCCCCGCCTCGATCACATTCAGCTCGGTCGAGTCCAGCACGATCGGCAGGGTGGAGGCGGTGGCGAACCGGCCCGCCAGCTCGGCCATGTCGGCGACACCGTCCCGGCCGACATAGTCCACGCACAGGTCCAGCAGATGGGCGCCCTCGCGGATCTGGTCGCGGGCCATCTCCACACAGTCGTCCCAGCGGCCGTCCAGCATGGCCTCGCGGAACTTCTTCGAGCCGTTGGCGTTCGTCCGCTCGCCGATGGCGAGATACGAGGTGTCCTGCCGGAACGGCACGGTCTGGTAGAGGGACGCGGCGCCCGGCTCCGGACGCGGCTCACGCTCCGTCAGAGCCTTGCCGCGTACGCGCTCGACGACCTGGCGCAGATGCTCCGGTGTCGTACCGCAGCAGCCGCCCACCAGCGACAGCCCGTACTCGCGCACGAACGTCTCCTGCGCGTCCGCCAGTTCACCGGCCGACAGCGGATAGTGCGCGCCGTCCTTGCCGAGGACGGGAAGACCGGCGTTGGGCATGCAGGAGAGCGGGATACGGGAGTGCCGGGCCAGATAGCGCAGATGCTCGCTCATCTCGGCCGGGCCCGTGGCGCAGTTCAGACCGATCATGTCGATGCCCAGCGGCTCCAGCGCGGTCAGCGCCGCGCCGATCTCCGAGCCGAGCAGCATGGTGCCGGTCGTCTCGACCGTGACCGAGCAGATGATCGGCAGGTTCGTGCCGGTGGCCGCCAGCGCGCGGCGGGCGCCGAGGACGGCGGCCTTCGTCTGGAGCAGGTCCTGCGTGGTCTCCACCAGCAGCGCGTCGGCGCCGCCCGCGATCATGCCTTCCGCGTTCTGCTGGTAGGCGTCGCGCAGGGTGAGATACGGGACGTGTCCCAGCGTCGGCAGCTTCGTCCCGGGGCCCATGGAGCCCAGCACCCAGCGCTGCTGCCCGGTGGACACGGTGAACTCGTCGGCGACCTCTCGGGCGATCCGCGCGCCGGACTCGGCCAGCTCGAAGACCCGCTCGGCGATGTCGTACTCCGCGAGCGCCGCGTAGTTCGTACCGAAGGTGTTCGTCTCCACGCAGTCCACACCGACCGCGAAGTACTCCTGGTGGACGGACCGGACGATGTCGGGCCGTGTCACATTCAGGATCTCGTTGCAGCCTTCCAGATTCTGGAAGTCCTCCATCGTCGGATCCTGTGCCTGGAGCATCGTGCCCATCGCACCGTCGGCGACCACCACACGGGTGGCCAATGCCTCACGGAGGGCTTCGATACGGGTCCGGCTGTCGGTGGAGGGGGTCGGCGACGAGGCCATGAAAGTACTCCCTGGGATGCGACGGCTGTCGGCTTTGCGCCCTCTGATTGGAAGGCGCACCCGGCCAGCGTAGCCGGGCGGGCCGCTCCGCGGTGTGGATCTCGCCGGGCCGACGGCATCCTGTGCGGGGAAAGATCCGGACAATCGGCAGTGCCCGATAGTGTTCGGCATGGTCGACAGTCGATGGAGGTCCGGATCCGATGGCGAAGAGCATCCAGTCACTGGAGCGGGCGGCGGCGATGCTGCGGCTGCTCGCGGGCGGTGAGCGCCGGCTCGGTCTGTCCGACATCGCCTCGGCGGTCGGTCTCGCCAAGGGCACGGCCCATGGCATCCTGCGCACGCTCCAGGCGGAGGGCTTCGTCGAACAGGACGCGGCGTCCGGGCGCTACCAGCTCGGGGCCGAGCTGCTGCGGCTCGGGAACAGCTATCTGGACATCCATGAGCTGAGGGCCCGCGCCCTGGTCTGGACGGACGATCTGGCCAGGTCCAGCGGTGAGAGCGTCCATCTCGGCGTCGTGCACCAGCAGGGCGTGCTGATCGTCCACCATGTCTTCCGCCCGGACGACAGCCGGCAGGTGCTGGAGGTGGGTGCCATGCAGCCGCTGCACTCCACGGCGCTGGGCAAGGTGCTCTCGGCGTACGACCCGGTGGCGCGCGGCCAGGCGGTCGAGAACGAGCGTCCGGCGCTGACCGCGCGGACGATCACCGCCGCGGCGGAGTTCGAGGCCGTGCTGGAGCTGACCAGGGAGCGCGGCTGGGCCGCGGACGTCGAGGAGACCTGGGAGGGCGTGGCCGCGGTGGCGGCTCCCGTCCATGACCGGCGGCGGATGCCGGTCGGGGCGATCGCGGTCACCGGCGCGGTGGAACGTATCTGCCCCACGGGCGATGTGCGGTCGGAGCTGGTCGCGGCGGTCCGTGACTGCGCACGCGCGGTGTCCAGGGAGATCGGCGCCGGGCGGTTCTGAACCGGATGGCGGATCATCGGTAAGGAACGAGGTCCGGGAAGGTCAAGGACGGCCGAAGAAAACGCGGCGCCTCAGGAAGGAGCGCCTATCAGAAGTCAGCCGTCCATCGGTCGGCATTGCCGAATGCCTGACGGGAGAAAGCGTTAGGGTGTGACAGCGCCACACGGGACGGCGCACCGGACCGCGGCGGATACCACGCGCCTATCGAGCGCCATCGAGCAGGAGCAGACACCGTGAGCGACGCAACCACCACCGGATCCGCCCGCGGCACCGGACCGTTCATCGCGGCCATCGACCAGGGCACCACATCGAGCCGCTGCATCGTCTTCGACCGGGACGGCCGTATCGTCGCCGTCGACCAGAAGGAGCACGAGCAGATCTTCCCGAAGCCGGGCTGGGTGGAGCACGACGCGACCGAGATCTGGACCAATGTCCAGGAGGTCGTGGCGCGCGCGATCGAGAAGGCGGGCATCACCTCCGCCGATGTCAGGGCGATCGGTATCACCAACCAGCGCGAGACCACCGTGCTCTGGGACCGGAACACCGGCCTGCCCGTGCACAACGCCATCGTCTGGCAGGACACCCGTACCGACGCGCTCTGCCGTGAGCTGGGCCGCAATGTCGGCCAGGACCGGTTCCGCCGTGAGACAGGACTGCCGCTCTCCAGCTATTTCGCCGGCCCGAAGGCACGCTGGCTGCTGGACAATGTCGAGGGACTGCGCGAGCGGGCGGAGCGCGGCGAGATCCACTTCGGGACCATGGACTCCTGGGTCATCTGGAATCTGACCGGCGGAATCCACGGCGGCGCGCATGTCACGGACGTCACCAACGCCTCCCGCACGATGCTGATGAATCTGCGCACCCTGGAATGGGATCCCAAGATCCTCTCCTCGATGGGTGTGCCGGCCTCGGTCCTGCCGAAGATCCGCTCCTCGTCCGAGGTGTACGGCACGGCCAAGGGCGGTGTGCTGGACGGCGTCCCGGTCGCCTCCGCGCTCGGTGACCAGCAGGCGGCGCTCTTCGGCCAGACCTGTTTCGCCGAGGGAGAGGCCAAGTCGACCTACGGCACCGGCACCTTCATGCTCATGAACACCGGCGGCAAGCCCGTGAACTCCTACAGCGGTCTGCTGACGACCGTCGGCTACCGCGTCGGCGACGAGCCCGCGGTGTACGCGCTGGAGGGCGCCATCGCCGTCACCGGCTCGCTGGTGCAGTGGATGCGCGACCAGATGGGGCTGATCAAATCCGCGGCCGAGATCGAGACGCTGGCGTCCTCGGTCGACGACAACGGCGGCGCGTACTTCGTACCCGCCTTCTCCGGTCTGTTCGCACCGCACTGGCGCGCGGACGCGCGCGGCGTGATCGCCGGTCTGACCGGCTATGTCACCAAGGCGCATATCGCCCGCGCGGTGCTGGAGGCCACGGCCTGGCAGACCCGGGAGATCAGCGATGCCATGACGAAGGACTCCGGTGTGGAGCTGGCCGCGCTGAAGGTCGACGGCGGTATGACCGCCAACAATCTGCTGATGCAGACGCTCGCCGATGTCCTGGACGCGCCGGTGGTGCGGCCGATGGTCGCCGAGACCACCTGTCTCGGCGCCGCCTACGCCGCCGGTCTGGCGGTGGGTTTCTGGCCGGACACCGACGCGCTGCGCGCCAACTGGCGCCGGGCCGCCGAGTGGACACCGCGGATGGACCAGGAGACGCGCGAGCGCGAGTACAGGCTCTGGCTCAAGGCCGTCGACCGCACCATGGGCTGGCTCGACCCCGACGATGCCTGAGCGACGGCCCAGGACACGAAGGCCCAAGAGGAGTGGAGCGACGAATGAGCATCCTGGAGAGCGTCCCCGCGCTCGGGACGCATCCGGCGGGCGGTTCCCTGCCGAGCCGGGCGGAGACCCGGGACACGCTGTCCAGGGCGTCCTACGACCTCCTGGTGATAGGCGGCGGCATTCTCGGCATATCCACCGCCTGGCACGCCTCCCAGTCGGGACTGCGGGTGGCCCTGGTGGACGGCGGCGACTTCGCCGGTGCCACCTCCTCCGCCTCCTCCAAGCTGCTCCACGGCGGTCTGCGCTATCTCCAGACCGGCGCGGTGAAGCTGGTGGCGGAGAACCACTTCGAGCGGCGCGCGGTGTCCCGGCAGGTGGCACCGCATCTCGCCCGCCCGCTCACCTTCTACCTGCCGGTCTACAAGGGCGGACCGCACGGCGCCGCCAAGCTCGGCGCCGGTGTCTTCGCGTACTCGGCGCTCTCCGCGTTCGGTGACGGCGTCGGCCATCTGATCAGCCCGGTCAAGGCCCGCCAGGCGGTGCCCGAGCTGCGTACGGACAATCTCCGGGCCGTGGCCGTCTACGGCGACGACCAGATGAACGACGCGCGGATGGCGCTGATGACCGTCCGTGCCGCCGTCGACTCCGGAGCCACCGTCCTCAACCACGCGGAGGTCACCGGGCTGCGCTTTACCCGGGGCCGGGTGACGGGCGCGGAGCTGCGGGACCGTATGGACGGTACGGAGTTCGGTGTCGACGCGCGGCTGGTCCTCAACGCCACCGGACCCTGGGTCGACCATCTGCGCCGGCTGGAGGACCCGCACGCGGCGCCCTCCGTCCGGCTCTCCAAGGGCGCGCATCTCGTCCTGCGGCGCACCGCGCCCTGGGAGGCCGCGCTCGCCACGCCCATCGACAAGTACCGGATCGCGTTCGCCCTCCCTTGGGAGGACATGCTACTGCTCGGTACGACGGACGAGGAGTACGAGGGCGATCCCGGCGCGGTCGGCGTCAACGAGAAGGACGTACGCCAGATCCTGGACGAGGCCGCGCTCTCGGTCCGCGACCAGCAGCTCTCCCGCGATCTGATCACCTACGCCTTCGCGGGTCTGCGGGTGCTGCCCGGCGGCCCCGGTGACACCTCCAAGGCCAGGCGCGAGACGGTCGTGACCGAGGGCCGCGGCGGCATGCTGTCGGTGGCCGGCGGCAAGTGGACGACCTTCCGCCATATCGGCCGTACGGTCCTGGCCAAGCTGGAGTCCCTGCCCGGGCATCCGCTCGGCCAGGGCATGGAGCCGGTCTCGGCGCTGCCGAAGAAGCTGCCGCTGCCGGGCATCGCAAGTCCGAACGCGGTGGCCCACCGGCTGCTCATCGATGGCGGCGGTACGGGCCCGTCCATGGCGCCGGACACCGCCCGCCATCTCGCCACCCACTACGGTTCGCTCGCCTTCGACATCGTGCGGCTGGCGAACGAGTACCCGGAGCTGGGCGAGCGGATCCATCCGGACGCACCGGAGATCTGGGCCCAGGTCGTCTACGCCCGCGACCACGAGTGGGCCGAGACGGCCGACGACGTACTGCGCCGCCGTACGACACTGACGATCCGCGGTCTGAACACGGAACGCGTCCGCTCCGCGGTCGAGGAGCTGCTGGGCAAGCGCAACTGAGCACAGATGTCCGAGCGGAACCGACAGGACATAAGTACGAACCGAGAAGCGCTCCTTGTCCCGGAGCACCTCTCATCGCGCTTCGGAGACGCATAATGGGGACCGATACATCGGATGTATGGAGGTCGCCATGGCAGTCACCGACGAGGCCATCGAGAAGATCAAGGGAATGATCGTCTCCGGTGCGCTGCGCCCGGGAGACCGCCTCCCGAAGGAGAGCGAACTCGCCGCGGATCTGGGGCTGTCGCGCAACTCGCTGCGCGAGGCGGTACGCGCGCTGTCGCTCATCCGCATCCTCGATGTACGGCAGGGCGACGGCACGTATGTCACCAGCCTCGATCCCCAGCTGCTCCTTGAGGCGCTCAGCTTCGTGGTGGACTTCCACCGGGACGACACCGTGCTGGAGTTCCTCGCCGTACGCCGCATCCTGGAGCCGGCCGCCACGGCGATGGCGAGCGCGCGCATAACGGAGGCCGAACTGGACGTGCTGGACGGCCAGTTGGATGCCCTCGGGGAGCGGCCCTCGGTGGAGCAGCTCGTCGCGGCCGATCTGGAGTTCCACCGCGGAATCGTGCAGTCGTCGGGCAACTCGGTGCTCTGCTCGCTCCTGGACGGGCTCTCCGGGCCCACGACCCGGGCCAGGATCTGGCGCGGGCTGACCCAGGAGGACGCCGTCAGCCGTACGCTCCACGAGCACCGGGCGATCCTGGCGGCGCTCAGGGACCGGGACGCCGAAGCGGCCCGGTCCTGGGCGACCGTGCATATCGCGAGCGTCGAGATGTGGCTGAGGTCGACTCTCTGAAACTGAAGCTCTCCGGAGCTCGCCGCCTCGGCCCGCGGGCCCCTGAGATCTCAGGGGCCCGCGGG
>NZ_FMDK01000068.1 GCF_900091995.1 Streptomyces sp. MnatMP-M17 | reverse complement strand
CGGGGCAGGCACCGGACGGCGCCTGCCCCGCCGGGTGAAACGGGTCCGATCAGCTACTCGGCCGGCTGAGCGGATCAGTCAGTCGGCCGACTGATCAGATCTGATCAGCTGCTGAGCGCGGTGATCGTCAGAGTGGCGCGGTAGCCACCCTTCTCGACGCTGTCCGGGATCCGCAGATCCAGGTCGGCGCCGAGCTTGGCCGTACCACGCGAGTGGCCCTGGTCGGCCGAACCGAGACCGCGCGAGATGGCGAGGCCCTGGCCCTGGTCGACATAGCTGGAGGCCACCGACTGGCCGGCCTTGGAGCCCGCGCCGTTCACGAGCACGCGCGGCGTCCAGCCGAGGTAGGAGCCGGAGAACGTCTTGCCGGCGTCCTTGAAGTCGCTCACGTTGGCCGAGATCGACCAGGGAGCGAGCGAGCGGCGGCTGTCCGAGACGACGATCGGGTTGATCTTGCCGTCCGCCTCGAAGTGGTCGCCGTTGGTCTCCTCGGCGGTGCCGAGGTCCACCAGGCCGTTGTAGCCGTCGATCGTCCAGCCGAACTCGCCCGGAGCGGCGTTCGGCACGTTGACCTGGAGGTCCTGGCCGTCACCGTGGTACGGGTGCACCGTCACCTTGTCGACGAGCGAGCCGACCGGCTGGCCCTCCGGGGTGTTGTTGCACCAGCTGCCCTTCTCCACCGCGGCGTTCGGAGCGGCGCAGGTGCCGCTGCGGACGTTCTCGACGACGAGCTTGTCGTTGCGCACCTGGACCTTGACGTAGGTGCGGACGTGCTCCTGGTTCTGGACCGAGTTGTACCAGTAGCTGTTCGGGTTCAGAGGGTCCGCACCGTTGCCGGCGCCGCTCGTGCCGCTGCTGTCCGGCTTGGTGATGTCGTAGTACTTCGAGCCCGAGGCGGAGTTGCCCGTCACATAGAGGACACCGCCGGGACCGGCGTACACGTCGGCGGCGCCGGGCTGCTCGGCCGGGTTCGCCTTCTCACCGTTCTTGATCAGGTAGCTGCGCGAGTAGCTGTGGTCGTGGCCCTGGAGCACCAGGTCGACACCGAGCTTCGAGAACGTGGTCGGGAAGTCGACGCGGCGGACCTTGTTGTCGTTGTCCTTGGCGTGGTCGGCCGGCGAGTAAATCGCGTGGTGGTACGTGAGCACCTTCCACTTGGCCTCGGAGCCGTGCTTGTTGATGACGTCGGTCACGTAGGCGATGTGCGCCGCGTCACCGCCGCCGCCCTGGGAGGTGGCGTAGCTGTTGCTGTTCAGGTTGATGAACAGCACATCCTTGTAGATGTACCAGTAGTCACCGCCGGACGTGTTGGACGCCGGGTTCCCGTTGGAGTACAGCGGGGCCGAGCGGTCCGTGTTCGGGGTGGAGAAGTGCTGCTCGTACGCCTTGCCGCCGACGTCGTGGTTGCCGATGGTGGCGGCCCACGGGTACTGACGGAGCTTGTCGGGTGCGAGGAAGGCGTTCCACTGGGACTCGGTGTTGGCGGTCTCGACCTGGTCGCCGCCGGACACCAGGAGTTCGGCGTTCGGGTTGGCCGCCAGCGAGACGTCCACGGTGTCCTGCCAGCCGGCCTGGTCCTTGGCGACATCGCCGGAGGCGCCGATCTGCGGGTCGCCGTAGAACAGGAAGTCGTAGTCGCCCTCGAAGTCCTGCGTCTTGAAGGAGTACGGCGAGGACCAGTTGCCCTCGGTGCCGACGCGGTAGGAGTACTGCGTCTTCTCCTTCAGGCCGGTGATCGTCGCGTGGCGGTTGAAGCCGCCACTGGTCGCGATGTTCGCACCGCCGATGGCGTCGAAGGAGGCGGCGCCGGCCGGGAACTCGCCGTTGACGAGCTCGGCGGTCGGGGCGACCTGGAGCTTCTGCGCGGTGTCAGCTGAGGAGTACCAGGTCACCGTGCGCTGGGACTCGTTGGCGCCTACACCGAGGATGATACCGGTGAGCGCGGCGGGGTCAGCGGCGGCGGCGGGAGACGCCAGGCCTCCACCGAGAGCCACGGACAGGCTCAGGATTGCCGCGGCGGCCCCTGTGGCCACACGGCGTCGCACAAGCCCGGGGGCCTGTGCCGAAGGTCTCAATGTCATCAGTTTACGTTCCTTTTACCCACATGGGTGCATGTAACAGGGCCCTCAAGGTCTCTGTCGCGGGTGAACCGGACATAGATGGAACCTTCGGGCCAGTTGAACTTCTGCACTTCCGAAGGGCCTTGTTCCGGTTTCACGGCCCGCCGTTCCGGTTTCACAGCCCGAACACCCGCTGCACGAACCACACCAGTCCCATGACGGACACACCCGCGGAAATCGCGCCGGTCGCCCAGAGGCCGGCCGTCGGCGCACGGTGACGCAGCACGGTCAGCAGCGGGAAGACAAGGGCGATGATGGCCAACTGCACGGCCTCGATACCGACGTTGAACACCAGCAGGGACCACAGCAGCGTCCATGACCACGCCTCGTCGATTCCCAGCGCGCCCGCGAAGCCCAGACCGTGTACGAGGCCGAAGCAGAACACGACGCCCAGGCGGATCCAGCCCGCACGGTCCAGGCTGAAGTGACCGCGTCCCGCCGCCTCTTCGAGGTCGAGATCGGCGGCATGGCCGCCGCGCCGCCAGACCCGCCAGAGGTACCAGCCGGCGACCACGGCGATCGACAGCGCGATGACGGGCTCCACAACACTCGCGGGCACATCGACCACGCCAAGCGCGGCGAGCATGAACGTCACCGAGTGAGCCAGCGTGAAACTGGTGGCCGCCAGCACGATCTCACGCAGCCGTCGTGACCCGGCGATGAGCGCGAGCAGGAACAGGATGTGGTCGATCCCGCCCAGCAGATGCTCGGCACCCAGCCGGAAGAACTCCCAGAACCGCTCGTACCACGACTGACCCATCGAGAAGGACGGATGCTCCGCGTCGAGCGCGGCACTGCCCGAGCGGCCGTCGATCTCGTACGTGACGATCGTCTTGGTGCCCTTGACATATGTCTCGGAGTCCGGGAACAGCCCGCTGCGTACCTCGGGATCGCCACCGCCCTCAGGACAGGCCCAGTCGAGCAGCAGACCGGCGTACGGTACGCCCTCCCGCCGGCCCATCGTGAAGTCGCCGGACTGTGCCGGTGTGCAGGCCTTGCCGCCCGAAGTGACCGAGAAGCGCTTGGTGGCATACGAGACGGCCGACGTGGCGTGGGCGTTGAGCGCGGCGGCCTGCGCGGCGGTGTCACCGTCCTCGAACGCGGCGTTTCCCGTACGGAAGAGAGGATCGTCGCCCTCGGAGTCGGCGGCGGACACGACGAAGAGGTCGTACTCCAGCTCAAGTTTCGTCCGTATATGACCTTCTTCGCCTGCGGTGACGTGCGCGTACACGACCGAGGTGAATCCATGGGCGAGCGCCGGACCGGCGCTCAGCAGAGCGATCACCGCCGCGGTGATCAGAATTAGGGCACGGCGGACCGGTTGTGACATGTGGAGTGGCTCCTTCAGGTTGCCTGTGCACGGTCCATGTCACGGATGAACACGGCACGACCCATCGGCGAAGAACGGAAAAACAACCTCTAGAACGACACCCATGGATGAAGACGGCAGAACCTGGGATAGGAGGATGTAGGCGCACTATCCACCATCACTCGGAGGAAGATCGCCTTGCGCACCCCGCTTCGGGCCGCTGCCACGCTGGCCGCGGTCGCCGCGCTGGTCACCGGATGCAGCTCTGGCGACGACTGGTCCCAGCCGCATCCCAAGCCCACTCCCATCGGCACTCTCGGCCCGGGATTCCTCGCTCCCTCCGCCACGCCCGCGCCGGAGTCGACCGTCACACCGCGGCCCGGCTCCTGGAGCGAGGTCCGCCCGTCGGAGGACTACCGCGTGGTGCTGCTCACCTCCGGCGACGACCGCCCGACCAAGGCCCTGGTGAAGGCGGTCGAGGACTGGGCCGAGGAGGAGCACGTCGACCTCAGAACGGTGGTCGCCGACGGCCCGCACGACCTCATTCCCAGCATCACCAGGGCCCGCGAGTCGGGCCCCGACCTGATCGTCAGCGCGGGCAACGACCTGATCGACCCGCTCGCGACGGTCACTCCGAACCACCTGGAACAGCGGTTCCTCGTCGTGGGCGCGGAGCTGGCCGAGCCCACCCACAACGTCACGGCGGTCGACTGGTCCGGTGCGTCGTTCCGCGGCGAAGGGCTCGGCGCGTCCTCGACGTACGATCCGGGCTCGTTCACCGCCGAGCGCTGCGCGGCGGCCATCAGGGCGGGCGTCGCGGCCGTGCTCAACGACCTGACCGGGATCGTGATCTGGCTCGACCGCCACTAGCCCGTCGGCTTGACGGCCGCTGGCCCACCGGCTTGACGGCCGCTGGCCCGTCGGCTCAACCGCCGCTGAAGCCTCTCGTCCGGATCAGGCCGACGGCGGCGCCGGCGCCTGCCCGGCGCGTGCCGTCCCGATCCTGTCGCAGCCTTGTGCAGACCCTTACTCACTGCTGACGCATCCGCCTCCGACAAGGCAGACTGTCGAGGGCGATACCGGCAGCACCGGGAGCAGGGGGAGCTATGGACCGTGACGGCGGGCCGCGCGTACCGGAGCAGCGGGCTCCGGAGGTGCGGGGGGACACCGCGGAACTGCGTTTCAGCGTTCTCGGGCCCGTTCGCGCCTGGCGCGGCGGCGAGACGCTGCCGTCCGGATCACCTCAGCAACGTGCCCTGCTCGTCGTTTTGTTGATGCGCGACGGCCGCACCGCGACCGCCAATGAGCTCATCGACGCGCTCTGGGGCGACGAACCGCCCTCGCAGGCGCTCGCCACCGTACGGACATACGCCTCGCGCCTGCGCAAGGTGCTCAGTCCCGGTGTACTGATCACCGAGGCCGGCGGTTACGCCCTGCGGACGCCGTCCGGCTCCCTCGATCTGAACATGGCTCAGGAGCTGGCCGCGGACGCGGACAAGGCGCGCGCGGCCGGCGACCGCTATCTGGCCCGTACGCTGATCAACAAGTCGCTCGGCCTGTGGGACGGCGAGGCGCTCGCCTCCGTACCGGGCCCGTACGCCGACAACCAGCGCACCCGGCTTGAGGAGTGGCGTCTCCAGCTCACCGAGACCAGGCTCGATCTGGATCTGGAGGTCGGCCGGCACGCGGAGGCCGTCTCCGAACTGACCGCGCTCACCGCCGCGCATCCGCTCCGCGAACGCCTCCGCGAGCTGCTGATGCTCGCCCTCTATCGCAGCGGCCGGCAGGCGGAGGCGCTCGCCGCGTACGCCGACACCCGGCGGCTGCTCGCCGACGAACTGGGCGTCGACCCGCGCCCGGAGCTCTCCCAGCTCCAGCAGCGCATACTCCAGGCCGACGCGGAACTGGCACGGCCGGTGGAGGAGCCCGCGCCCGTCCACGCCGTCCGGCGGCCCGCCCAACTCCCGGCCACGGTGCCGGACTTCACCGGCCGCGTCTCCTTCGTACGGGAGCTGGGCGACCGGCTCGCCGCCGCCGGCGGATCCGTGATGGCCGTCTCGGCGCTCGCGGGCATCGGCGGTGTCGGCAAGACGACGCTGGCGGTGCATGTCGCGCACGCGGCGCGATCGCACTTCCCGGACGGACAGTTGTACGTGGACCTCCAGGGCGCCGGTACGCGCGCGGCGGAGCCGGAGACCGTCCTCGGCGCGTTCCTGCGGGCGCTCGGCACGCCCGACGCCGACATCCCCGACTCGCTGGACGAACGCTCCGCGCTCTACCGCTCCACGCTCGACGGCCGGCGCATCCTCGTCCTGCTGGACAACGCGCACGACGCCGCGCAGGTCCGCCCGCTGCTGCCCGGTACGGAAGGCTGCGCGGCACTGGTCACCAGCCGGGTACGGATGGTCGATCTGGCCGGCGCGCATCTCGTGGACCTCGATGTGATGTCGCCGGAGGAGGCGCTCCAGCTCTTCACCCGGATCGTCGGCGAGGAGCGCGTCACCTCGGAGCGCAAGGCGGCGCTGGACGTGGTCGCGGCGTGCGGTTTCCTGCCGCTGGCGATCCGTATCGCGGCCTCGCGGCTCGCGGCCCGCCCCCCCTGG
>NZ_FMDK01000004.1 GCF_900091995.1 Streptomyces sp. MnatMP-M17 | reverse complement strand
CTCCCCGGGCGCCGGCGGTTGGCGGCGGGCCTGTGGCCGCCGCGGGTCACGAGGGCCCAACTCGTCGTCGCCCTCCTGCTGTTCGTGCTCGGGCTCGGACTCGCCATCCAGGTCAGATCGAACAACGACGACAGCGCGCTGCGCGGCGCCCGCCAGGAGGACCTGGTGCGCATCCTGGACGAGCTGGACGACCGTACCCAGCGGCTGGAGGACGAGAAGCAGCGGCTGGACGACCAGCGCACCGAGCTGGAGAACAGCTCGGACCAGGCCGAGGAGGCCCGTAAGCAGACGCTGGAGAAGGAGCAGCAGCTCGGCATCCTGGCCGGCACGGCCGCTGCCCAGGGGCCCGGGATCACGCTGACGATCAGCGATCCGAGCGGCACGGTCGAGCCGGACATGCTGCTCGACGCGATCCAGGAGCTGCGGGCGGCCGGCGCGGAGGCCATCCAGGTGGACGGTGTGCGCGTGGTCGCGGATACATACTTCTCGGGTACGGGTGGTGACGTCCAGGTGGACGGCCGGCCGGTCACGGCCCCGTACGAGTTCAAGGTCATCGGCAAGCCGCAGGATCTGGAGCCCGCCCTCAACATTCCCGGCGGTGTGGTCCAGACCCTGGAGAAGGAGCAGGCCACGGCCACGGTGACACGGGCTGAGAAGATCGTTGTGGACGCCTTGCGACCGGCGAAGCGGCCTGACTACGCTCGGTCGTCGTCGGGGTGACCCGATGGTGCATGGCGGCTGTCGGACGCGGGCATGAGCTTGCGGGGGGTCGGCGCACGATCAGCGTGGTGTGTGGTGGAAACTGTCCGGTGGATACGGACGTTGTCAAGATGTCCGGGTCGGCAGGTGTGTTCATTCAGGGTTCGTCCTGCCCCACGGGCGGGTCTGTTTCGGTCAAGGGGAATCGCCCGTGAAGTTGTTTGGGAAGTTGTTCGGCAAGAGCGCACGCGAGGACGGCGGCGGTTCGGCCCGCCATCGCGCGTCGCGTCATGGTCAGAGCGAGGAGCAGAGCGGCGAGCGCCCGCTCTTCCGCGACCAGGTGGGCGGCGAGCCCACCGGCGCGTCGTCTGTTGACCCCGCAGGTCCCGGCCGCATAGGTTTCGGGCAATCATCTGCCCCGGCGGGGCAGTCGCGGCAGGAGGGTCCCACGATGGCGGGCTTGCCGGTCTGTACGAGGTGCGGACACCAGAACGCGGAATCGAGCCGGTTCTGCTCCAATTGCGGTGCGCCGCTGCGGGGCGGAGTGCCCGCCGAGCGCGCCTCGGAGACGACGTCCACGATCTCCATCTCGGGTCTTGAGGCGTACGACTCGGAAGTCACCGGCCAGACCTCGCTCCCGTCGCTCACACCTGAGGCGCAGGCGGCCGTCGACGCGCTGCCGCTGGGCTCGGCGCTCCTGGTGGTGCGCCGCGGTCCGAATTCGGGCAGCCGCTTCCTGCTGGACAGCGAGCTGACGACGGCCGGCCGTCATCCGCAGAGCGACATCTTCCTTGACGACGTGACCGTGTCACGCCGCCATGTGGAGTTCCGCAGAGGTGCGGACGGCCGCTTCACCGTCTCGGACGTGGGCAGCCTGAACGGTACGTACGTCAATCGTGAGCGGATCGATTCGGTCCTGCTGGCGAACGGCGACGAAGTCCAGATCGGCAAGTACCGGCTGGTCTTCTACGCGAGCCAGCGGGGCGTGTGACCCGCGTGTGACCCTCAGGGAAGGTCCATGCCGCGAACACCGACGGGCGGTGCCGGACACGGCACCGCCCCCATGGGCGACCCGCTTATGAGTATCGGCGTGGTGCTCAGCCGGCTCCGGGAGGAATTTCCCGAGGTCTCCATCTCCAAGATCCGTTTTCTGGAGGCGGAAGGGCTAGTCGAGCCGCGCAGAACTCCCTCCGGCTACCGGAAGTTCAGTCCCGAGGACGTCGAGCGGCTGGCCCGGATCCTGCGGATGCAGCGGGACCACTACCTTCCGTTGAAGGTCATCCGGGAGCAGCTGGACGCCCGTGGCCGTGGTGAGTACGGAGGAGCTCCCGGGCCGCAGCGGCAGCCGTCGGCGGGCCTTTTCGGCGAGCCGGAGCCCGAGCGGCCGACGGCGGCCCGCATCGGCCGTGAGGAGCTGCTGGCCGCCGCGGAGGTGGGCGAGAGCAGGCTTGAGGAGTGGGAGGCGTACGGCCTCATCACTCCGATGCCGGACGGCGCGTACGACGCCGAGTCGGTCACCGTCGCGAGACTTGTCTCGGATCTGGGGAGATTCGGTCTGGAGCCAAGGCATCTTCGGGCCATGAAAGCCGCCGCGGAGCGTGAGGCGGGACTGGTCGAGCAGGTGGTGGCGCCGCTGCGCCGGCACCGTAATCCGCAGACCAGAGCCCATGCCGAGGCCACCACGAAGGAGCTGGCGGCGCTCTCGGTCCGGCTGCACGCGGCCCTGGTCCGGACGGCTCTCGGGGTCCGGCAGCACTGATCGCGAGGGAGCCCGACTACCCAAACCTGCCGGGCACGTCCTAGGGTTACTGTGTGAACGAGCTCGACGTTGTGGGTGTCCGGGTGGAAATGCCCTCCAACCAACCGATCGTGCTCCTGCGTGAAGTGGGAGGCGACCGGTACCTCCCCATTTGGATCGGACCCGGGGAGGCGACCGCCATTGCCTTCGCCCAGCAGGGCATGGCCCCGGCGAGACCGCTGACCCACGATCTCTTCAAGGATGTCCTTGAGGCGGTGGGCCAGGAGCTGACCGAGGTCCGGATCACGGACCTGCGTGAAGGCGTCTTCTACGCGGAGCTGGTCTTCGCCAGCGGTGTCGAGGTGAGCGCCAGGCCGTCCGACGCCATAGCGCTGGCGCTGCGCACGGGTACGCCGATCTACGGCAGTGACGGGGTGCTGGACGACGCCGGTATCGCTATCCCGGACGAGCAGGAGGACGAGGTGGAGAAGTTCCGCGAGTTCCTCGACCAGATCTCGCCGGAGGACTTCGGAACCAACAGTCAGTAGTGGCCGCCGGTGAGCGCCGCACTGGGCTCCGTCAGCACATTCGGTCAGCCTTTCCCCGAAACGGGGCACGGGAAACCACTCTCAGGGTGATTATCACTCGGCGTGGCGAGTGTGGCGATCGTTGACGCACCCCGGGTGACTGCCTACCTTCGACAAGGCAGGTCTAGGACGGAGGGGTCGGCGTGAGAAGCAGCGGCGACAGTACGGCGGCGGGCGGTCCGTATCCGCTTCACGGCAGTGCGGCCGACCCCGGTGCGGAGACGGTCGGATACCGCGGCCCGACCGCGTGCGCGGCGGCCGGGATCACCTACCGCCAGTTGGACTACTGGGCCCGTACGGGGCTGGTCGAGCCCAGTGTCCGGCCGGCATACGGATCGGGCACACAGCGGCTGTACAGCTTCCGCGATGTGGTCGTCCTCAAGATCGTGAAGCGGTTCCTGGACACCGGTGTCGCCCTGCAGAACATCAGGGCGGCCGTCCAGCACCTCAGGGACCGCGGTTTCCAGGATCTGGACCGGATGACGCTCATGAGCGACGGCGCGACCGTCCATGAGTGCTCCTCTCCCGACGAGGTCGTGCGGCTGCTCCAGGGCGGCCAGGGCGTCTTCGGGATCGCCGTCGGCGTGGTGTGGCGGGATGTCCAGGCCGCGCTGTCGCAGCTCCACGGCGAGCGGATCGACACCGGCGAGACGCTGGTCGGTCACAACCCGGCGGACGAGCTGGCGCGTCGGCGCCGGGACAGGGCCGTCTGACGTCGACCGGGCCGTCCGAGGCCGAGGCCGGAAGCCGTCGGGTCCGAGGCCGGAATCTCCGGCCGATTGTCAGTGGTGTGAGGCAGCATCGGTGGTGTGAGATCCGCGCCGACGATCCTGCATCTGGACATGGATGCCTTCTTCGCCGCCGCCGAGCAGGCGGCGAAGCCGAGTCTGCGCGGAAAACCGGTGGTGGTGGGCGGTCTGGGCCCGCGCGGAGTGGTCTCGACCGCCTCGTACGAGGCACGGCGGTTCGGGGTGCATTCGGCGATGCCGATGGGCCAGGCGAGACGGCTGGCGCCGAACGCGGCGTATCTGGTGCCGCGGTTCTCGCTCTACCGCACGGTCAGCGAGCAGGTCATGGAGCTGCTGGGCAGGCTCTCGCCGCTGGTGGAGCCGCTGAGCCTGGACGAGGCCTTCGTGGATCTGGAGGCCGGCGGATCGGCCCATGACACGGCCTCGGCGCTCGCGGCCGGTGAGCGGCTGCGCAGGGACATCAGGGTGGTCACCGGGCTCACCGGCTCGGTGGGGCTCGCCGGATCCAAGATGTTGGCGAAGATCGGCTCGGAGCAGGCCAAACCCGACGGACTGGTCCTTATCGAGCCCGGTACGGAGCGCGAGTTGCTCGGGCCGATGCCGGTGCGGACGCTGCCCGGAGTAGGGCCCGCGACCGGTGAGCATCTGCGCCGGGCCGGGATGACCACCGTCGCCGAGCTGGCCGAGGCGGGCGAGGACGAGCTCGTACGGCTGCTGGGGAAGGCGCACGGCGCCTCGCTGTACCGGATGGCGCTCGGGCACGACGACCGGCCGGTGGTGTCCGAGCGCGAGACCAAGTCCGTGTCGGTCGAGGACACCTTTGACGTCGATCTGCACGACCGCGTACGGGTGCGTGTGGAGGTGGAGCGGCTCGCGGACCGGTGTGTGCAGCGGCTGCGGGCGGCCGGGCACTCCGGGCGGACGGTCGTGCTCAAGGTCCGGCGGTACGACTTCTCGACGCTGACCCGTTCGGAGACGCTGCGCGGGCCGACGGACGATCCCGGTGTGGTGCGGGAGGCCGCGGGACGGCTGCTGGAGTCGGTGGACACGACGGGCGGAGTGCGGCTGCTGGGAGTGGGCGTGACGGGCCTCGCGGACTTCACGCAGGAGGATCTCTTCGCGCAGGCCGCGGCGGCCGAGCAGCCCGCTCCGGCCGTACCCGCCGCCACGTCCGCCGCCTCGAATGAGCCGACAGAGGACGCGCCCTCATCGCTGGTGGAGGACGGGAGTGCCTTGGCCCGGGAGCCGGAGGCGCCGGCCGAGCGGCGCTTTCCGGCCGGACATGATGTGCGCCATGCCGAGTACGGCGCGGGCTGGGTGCAGGGCAGCGGACTGCGGCGCGTGACCGTACGGTTCGAGGAGCCGGGATCCGCGCCGGGACGGGTGAGGACGTTCTGGACCGACGATCCCGAGCTGGTGCTCTCCGAGCCACTGCCTCTGGTGCCGCTGCCTCTGGTGCCGGAACCGCCGGATTCCGCTCAGTCGTCCTGACCCGCCAGTCGGCCGAAGTCGCGTTGGGAGTCACGGTCGGACAGGGACGCGGGCCGATCCGGTGGCTCCGGATCCGGCTCGGGCAGGGCGAGACCGTAGTGGTGGTAGAGCTGGAGCTCCTGCTCCGGGGAGAGATGGCGGCCGACACCGAAGTCGGGCGCGTCCTTGATCAGCGCGCGCTCGAAGGGCACCTGGAGCGCGTCGTTCACCAGCGTGCTGGGCGCCAGCGGGACAAAGGCGTCACGGCTGAAGAGCCCGGTGCGGACCGCCGCCCACTCCGGTACGCCGGTGGCGTCATCCAGATACACCTCGTCCACCGTGCCGAGCCTGTGGCCACTGCGGTCGAACGCCTTGCGGCCTATCAGACTGCGCGGATCGATATCGGTCTCCACGGTCCCTCCAACTGGTCGCACCTGCTCGTAACACTACAAAAGTGCAGAAACTGGGCGTCGGCCACTCGAAAGTCGTACGGAAGGCCTCGCTGGTAGTCTGGCCGTGGCTGCTGACCCCGTGCGGGAGAGTCCTCCGGAGAACCGCCGGAGGCGCCGAAGGAGCAAATCCTCCCCGGAATCTCTCAGGCCCCCGTACCGCGCGGACGAGGTCACTCTGGAAAGCAGGGCGGGCGTCGGACGGCATCCGCTCTCACCGACGGTGAAAGCCGGTGCGCCGCAGGCGGGCCGGTGAAGCTCTCAGGTTGAGATGACAGAGGGGGAGGCCGTCCGGGCACCCGCGTCCTGGTGCCCCTCGTAGGTCGTGTCGGACCAGGAGGCCTCCCGATGACCGCCCACCGCATTCCGCTCGCGCAGCTTGAGCGAGGAACCCCCTTCGAACAGCGCCACATAGGGCCCGACGCCGGCGCGCAGGCGAAGATGCTGGCGCAGGTCGGCTACGGCTCGCTCGACGAGCTGACCGCCGCCGCGGTGCCCGACGCGATCAAGAGCGCGGAGGCCCTCGACCTTCCCGGCGCGCGCACCGAGGCCGAGGTCCTCGCCGAACTGCGCACGCTCGCCTCGCGCAACGACGTAGTGGCGCCGATGATCGGGCTCGGCTACTACGGCACGTTCACACCGCCGGTGATCCTGCGCAATGTGATGGAGAACCCGGCCTGGTACACCGCGTACACGCCGTACCAGCCGGAGATCTCCCAGGGACGTCTGGAGGCGCTGCTGAACTTTCAGACCGTCGTCGCCGATCTGACCGGTCTGCCGACCTCCGGTGCCTCCCTGCTGGACGAGGGCACGGCCGCGGCCGAGGCGATGGCGCTCGCCCGCCGTGTCGGCAAGGTCAAGGGCGGTGTCTTCCTGGTGGACGCCGACGCCCTGCCCCAGACCGTCGCCGTGATCCGGACCCGCGCCGAGCCGACCGGTGTCGAGGTCGTGGTCGCCGATCTGAGCGAGGGCATCCCGGCCGAGGTGGCCGAGCGCGGTGTCTTCGGTGTGCTGCTCCAGTACCCGGGCGCCTCCGGTGCCGTACGGGACATCAGGCCCGTCGTCGAGCAGGCGCACGGGCTCGGCGCGGTCGTCACCGTGGCCGCCGATCTGCTCGCGCTCACCCTGCTCACCTCGCCCGGTGAGCTGGGCGCGGACATCGCGGTCGGTACCACCCAGCGCTTCGGTGTTCCGATGGGCTTCGGCGGACCGCACGCCGGATTCATGGCCGTACGCGAGAAGTTCGCACGCAGCCTGCCGGGCCGGCTCGTCGGAGTCTCGGTGGACGCCGACGGGAACAAGGCGTACCGGCTGGCGCTCCAGACCCGCGAGCAGCACATCCGCCGCGAGAAGGCCACCAGCAATATCTGCACCGCCCAGGTGCTGCTCGCCGTCATGGCGGGCATGTACGCGGTCTACCACGGCCCGGAAGGGCTGCGCGGCATCGCCCGGCGCACCCACCGGTACGCGACGCTCCTCGCCGAGGGCCTGCACGCGGGCGGCGTCGAGATCGTGCACGGCGCGTACTTCGACACGCTCACCGCCCGGGTGCCCGGCCGGGCCGCCGAGGTGGTCGCCGCCGCCCGCGAGGACGGTGTCAACCTTCATCTCGTCGACGCCGACCACATCTCCCTGGCCTGCGACGAGACCACCGGCCGCACCCAACTGACCGCCGTATGGACCGCGTTCGGTGTCGAGGGCGACCTCGACGCGCTGGACGCGACGACGGAGGACGCCCTGCCCGGGACGCTGCTGCGCAGCGACGACTATCTGACGCATCCCGTCTTCCACCAGTACCGCTCGGAGACGGCGATGCTGCGCTATCTGCGCAGGCTCGCCGACCGCGACTACGCGCTCGACCGCGGCATGATCCCGCTCGGCTCCTGCACCATGAAGCTGAACGCGACCACCGAGATGGAGCCGGTCACCTGGCCCGAGTTCGGCGCGCTGCATCCTTTCGCGCCCGCCGAGCAGGCCCAGGGCTATCTGACGCTGATCCGGGAGCTGGAGGAGCGGCTCGCCGAGATCACCGGCTATGACGCGGTGTCCCTCCAGCCCAACGCCGGTTCGCAGGGCGAGCTGGCCGGGCTGCTGGCCGTACGGGCCTACCACCGGGCCAACGGCGACACACAGCGCACCGTCTGTCTGATCCCGTCCTCCGCGCACGGCACCAACGCCGCGAGCGCGGTGATGGCCGGGATGAAGGTCGTCGTCGTCAAGACGCGTGAGGACGGCGACGTCGATGTCGAGGATCTGCGTGCCAAGATCGCCCAGCACGGACCGGAACTGGCCGTTCTGATGGTCACCTACCCGTCCACGCACGGTGTGTTCGAGGAGCACATCGGTGACATCTGCGCGGCCGTGCACGACGCGGGCGGCCAGGTGTATGTGGACGGCGCGAACCTCAACGCGCTGGTGGGACTGGCCAAGCCGGGCAGGTTCGGCTCCGACGTCTCCCATCTCAATCTGCACAAGACTTTCTGCATCCCGCACGGCGGCGGCGGTCCCGGCGTCGGTCCCGTGGGCGTACGGGCGCATCTCGCGCCGTATCTGCCCAACCATCCGCTCCAGCCGGCGGCCGGGCCCGCCACGGGCGTCGGGCCGGTCTCCGCGGCTCCCTGGGGCTCGGCCGGCATTCTGCCGATCTCCTGGGCGTATGTACGGCTGATGGGCGGCGAGGGACTCAAGCGCGCGACGCAGGTCGCCGTGCTGGCCGCCAACTACATCGCCAAGCGGCTGGAGCCCCACTACCCGGTCCTCTACACCGGTCCCAACGGGCTGGTGGCCCATGAGTGCATCATCGATCTGCGTCCGCTCTCCAAGACCACCGGTGTCAGCGTCGACGACATCGCGAAGCGGCTGATCGACTACGGCTTCCACGCGCCGACGATGTCCTTCCCGGTGGCGGGGACGCTGATGATCGAGCCCACCGAGAGCGAGGACCTGACCGAGATCGACCGCTTCTGCGAGGCGATGATCGCGATTCGCCGGGAGATCGACAAGGTCGCGTCGGGCGAGTGGTCCGCGGACGACAATCCGCTGCGCAACGCGCCGCACACGGCGGCGGCGCTGGGCGGTGAGTGGGAGCACCCGTACAGCCGTGACGAGGCGGTCTTCCCGGGCGGTGTCTCCGCCGCGGACAAGTACTGGCCGCCGGTCCGCCGTATCGACGGCGCGTACGGCGACCGCAATCTGGTCTGCTCCTGCCCGCCGGTGGACGCGTACGACCACTGACGGCCCTGCGGCCGTACGTACTGACGGCCCTGCGGCCGTACGTCGGTCAGGTCATGTCATACGTCGGGGCCGGTGCGGAGGAGGTTCTCCGGGCCGGCCCCACACATCGTGGCGGCCCGAGGCCGCCCGGCGGCATCAGGCCGCCGTCACTACCTGCTCGGTCCGCAGCGGCCGGTGCGGTGCGATGATCTGCCCGTCCGGCAGCAGTTCACCGGTGTCCTCGAAGAGCAGGACGCCATTGCACAGCAGACTCCAGCCCTGCTCCGGGTGGTGTGCCATCAGTCGTGCGGCGTCGCGGGCGGCGGAGTCGGCTGTCGGGCAGGCTGGTTGGTGCTGGCACATGGGCGAGTTCTTTCGCTGTGTCGTGGTGAGTGTCCTGCGGCTCGATGTGGTCATGGCCGCCCCCCGTATCTGTTTGGTCCAGTCCTAGTGTTGCCCTACAGATGGCAATCCGCAGGGATTTCGCGGCAGCTCTTCCTTCTGCTTAAGGACGCGTCACCCGGCCGGACGGTTCAGTTCAACTGGACTGTCCTTTCGGGTGGTTCAGGGTGACCTGAGATGACTACTCCGCATGGGCAAAAGAGTGCCCCGCGACCGAAGGGCCGCGGGGCACAAAGGAAGGCGCGGAGAGGAAGGCGCGGAGAACGTACGGAAAGTCCGCTGAAACGCTGTAGGCGCTTCAGGCCGGAGTGCGCAGCAATGGAGCGGGAGCGAGTCGCAGTCCGATCATCGGCAGCAACTCCGCCACCCGGTGCGGACGGTGGGCGGCGATGCCCGGCGGAGCCGGTGCGAGAGGGACCAGGATGTCGGTCGGCGCGGGTGCGCCGGTGGAGGCGTCCGCCTCCGTGTCGCCGTGCAGCCAGAGCGTGAGCATGTACAGCTCGGGGACCGACAGCAGCCTCGGCTGGTAGGCGGTCCCCAGTGTCTCCGCCTGGCGGAGCGCACGCTCCGTGGCGGTGATGTACGGGCCTTCGAAGAAACGCGAGAAGGCCCAGCCGTCCGCGGTGAGCATGGTGTCGGCGGCGGCCACGGCGCGGTCGCCGCTGTGGATCAGGAACCGCCAGCCCGCCAGTCTGGTCTGCGGTGTGCGGCCCTCGGCGGTGCCGTTGCGGCTTGCCGGGGCGACATGACTGAGCACATGGACGGGAAGCGGCAGTTCGGGGCTCAGCGGTCCCTGGACGGACTGGAGAGCGGGAGTGCGGGCATCGCGCACGGCGGTAGGGGAACCGAGTGCCGCGAGAACGCTGCGCAGCGCGGGCGCGGGAGCCGGGGGAACATGCAGCGGCATGGTGGGTTGCCTCTCACTTCTGGAGACAGGGTGATGCGTGAGGTGGAGCGCGGGCAGGTGCGGACGTCACTGTCAGCAATCAGGTCAGAGGTCGGCACATGGTCGGGACGTGACCGGACACCGGCTCTCTGCCTGGTGAGCGAAGTTTATACGACGCGTGTTCACAGCATGTTTCTGCTAGCTCTCACGGATATTGCGGACAAGATATATTCCGGTCCATCTTCCTGCGGACTTTCTGTTGATAAACAGTGAAGGCAGGCGTCTGGCCTGGGATTATTCACCCGGCGGGGTCGGCCGAAACTCGCCACCGTTTTCCGCGGCCCATCGGACGGTGCAAACGGAACCCCACCGCCATGCCATAGGAATGTGCCGAACGACACTTGTGGGCACTCTACCGGTCGCCGGGCGCGCGTGGGGCGTTACGGATCACCCAGTCTGGGCATTATCGATCGTGACGCGAGCGGCCGACGCCGCGGGCTGCCCACTCGAGGAGGGACGCTTCGATGGGGGAGAAGGTCGACCCGGACGGCTCCGACCTGTCCGATCGGCGGAAATACCGCAGGAAGCTCCAGCAGTGCCTGGCGGTGCTGGGGCGGCTCCTGGCGGAGGAGAGGTTCGACCGGCCCAAGAATCTCATGGGCCTTGAGATCGAGCTGAATCTGGCGGGCTCCGACGGGATGCCCCGGATGATGAATGCGGAGGTGCTCTCCCGTATCGCGAGTCATGATTTCCAGACCGAACTCGGAATGTTCAATCTGGAAGTAAATGTAGCGCCGCACCGGCTCTCAGGAAGAGTTCTCGATCAGCTTGCCGAGGAACTGCGCGCCGGTCTCGGATATGCCCACCGGAAAGCGAGTGAAGTCGACGCGGGCATCGTGATGATCGGCATTCTTCCGACTCTCGGCCGGCATGATGTGGTCTCCGCGAATCTCTCGGACGTCCACCGCTACACCTTGCTCAACGATCAGATGGTGGCGGCCCGGGGTGAGGATTTCACCCTGGACATCGAGGGCGTCGAGCGGCTCACATGCACCTCGTCGTCCATCGCTCCCGAAGCCGCCTGTACCTCCGTGCAGTTGCACCTTCAGGTCACGCCCGACCGGTTCGCCGATGTGTGGAACGCGGCGCAGGCGATGGCGTCCGTGCAGGTGGCACTGGGTGCCAACGCACCGTTCTTGTTCGGCAGGGAGCTGTGGCGGGAGTCCAGACCGCCGCTGTTCGAGCAGGCCACCGACACCCGGCCGCCGGAGCTGAAGGCACAGGGAGTGCGGCCCAGGACCTGGTTCGGCGAGCGCTGGATCGAGTCCGCGTACGACCTGTTCGAGGAGAATCTGCGCTACTTCCCGCCTCTCCTGCCGATCTGCGACGACGAGGACCCGCTGCGGGTGCTCGACGAGGGTGGTGTGCCGGAGCTCCAGGAACTGGCGCTGCACAACGGCACGGTCTACCGCTGGAACCGTCCGGTGTACGAAGTCGCCGGCGGCGCACCGCATCTGCGCGTGGAGAACCGGGTACTGCCGGCCGGTCCCACCGTCACCGATGTGATCGCCAACGCCGCCTTCTACTACGGACTGGTGCGCGCGCTCGCCGAGGACGCCCGGCCGGTGTGGAGCAGACTGCCCTTCACCGAGGCCGCCGCGAACTTCGACGCCGCCTGCCGCCATGGCATCGACGCCGAGCTGCGCTGGCCGCGCCCGGGACGGGCGGCCGGGATCACCACTGTGCCGGTGGTCAAGCTCGTACGCGACGAACTGCTGCCGCTCGCCGCGGCGGGGCTCGACGCGTGGCAGATCGAGCCCGCGGACCGGGACTTCTATCTCGGCGTCATCGAAGGGCGGTGCAACCGGCGGATGAACGGCGCCTCGTGGCAGGTGGAGACCTTCCACCAGGCGCTGGAGTCCGGGCTGGAGCGGGACGCCGCGCTCGCGGCCACCACCCGCCGCTACGCCGAGCTGATGCATCTGGGAG
>NZ_FMDK01000957.1 GCF_900091995.1 Streptomyces sp. MnatMP-M17 | reverse complement strand
TGTGACTTCCGGGTACGGATCCCGATGCCGGGCGGCGCCGAGTCGCTGAACGCGGGGGTCGCGGCCGGAGTGGTGCTGTACGAGGCGGCACGCCACCGGGCATGAGGCCGTTCTCCGGAATCACGCCAGCTTCCGTGTGAAGCTCGCATCGCCTGGCCCTGGGCGCGGCGCGGCAGACACCGCGCGCATTCTGGACAACGGCCGGTTACCTACCGGCCGTTGTCTCGTTTCTGGCTGCTCCAGTTTTTCTTTCGCTGCGACGCTGTGACGTCGACGAATGGGGGGCAAGTGGCTACCGAGTGCCCGGGATGCAGGTCGGCGGGTCTGGCTCACGATCTGCCGGCGTTCTGGCAGTCGCTGTCGCAGGATGCCGAGTTGAAGGCGAGGCTCGCGCCGCCACCGAATCCGGATCTTCGGCCGTCCCGCACCCGCTGCGGGCAGGGGCGCGCGGGCCGGCTGGGAGTGCGCCCTGTTCCGGGTGGCCGTCGGGCTCGTAACGTGCTGGTGGGAGGCGGCGATGAAGGTGCGGGCCCGGGTGACCGGTCTGATGGCGCGGTGGGGCCGGGGGCACGTCGCCGCGCCCGCACTGCCTGCTCCACAACCTCCGGTTCCTCCCACGCCGAGCGTCAGTTCCCGGCCCGGCCCCGGCGCCGCCGAGGACGGTCCGCCCGTTCGAGGTGGTCAAGGGGCCACGGCCGCCGGGTCCCTGCGACCGCCGCATCCGGCCCGGGCGGTCCCGGTCCCGGTGGTGCCGACCCAGCAGTGGCAGGCCCGCCGAGACCCGGAGCTGGTGTACGCGCGAATGTCCCACGCTGAGCGGTCCCGGCTGCTCCAGCGGCACCCCGACTGCGAGCTGTGCCGACGCCGCCCATCGGCGGCCGTCGACCACGACGTGGCCACGGGCCGGGTCCGCGGCGCGGTGTGCCGCAGCTGCAACAGCTGGCTGGGGTCGATGGAGGCGGCGCTGCGCGTGCCCGGCCGGATGATGCAGAACCAGGCGGCGTATCTGCACTGGCGGGTCGAGGCCGGAGGCGTGGCGGCGCTGGCCTGGTACCTGGGGGAGCTGTCCTATCTGGGCATGACCGACGAGGAGTACGCGGACGGCCTGCGGCGGCTGCGCCGGCTCCTGCCGACCATGTACGTGTACTGGACCGAGCACCAGGCCGAGGCGGTCGTGGCTTTCCATGCCAGGCAGTGGACGAAGATCGGTCCCCTGGTGGACATGGAGGAGGCGGAGCGCCACTTCTGTCTGCGTCAGGACGCCGTGCCCCGGCAAATCGTCCTGATGACCTTCGAGCCCGACGACGGAGTGAACAGCCCCTGCCCGCGCGGTCTGGCCAGGCATTTCACCGGCGACGCTCGCGCCGTGTACGGGCGGAAGATCTGATCTCGCGAGCCGCTCCGCCGCGCTCGCGCTCCGCCGTGCCCGGCCCGTCGCCCCCCG
>NZ_FMDK01000557.1 GCF_900091995.1 Streptomyces sp. MnatMP-M17 | reverse complement strand
AGCGGACCACCAGCCCCACCCCGCCCGGCCGCCTCAACATGCGCGCGGCCCTCGCCCGCGACGCTCAGCGCGCGGCCGGGTCGGTCCCCACCGCACAACCGTTCACCCACACCCGCCGCCGGAACTCCCCCACCCCACCGCTGCGTGTGGGTATCGCCGTCGACGTCTCCAGCTCCATGCGTGCCGCCTGCGCGCCCGTCGCGTCCGCCGCCTGGATCGTGGCACGCGCAGCAGCCCTGACCGACCCCGACTCCCTTACCGCCACCATCGCCTACGACAGGCACCTGACCGCATTGACCCGACCCACCCACCGAGCACCAGAGCGCGTGACGACGTTCGATGCCAACGGCGGCCACCACAACCTCGGCGACGCCATCGACGCACTCGACCACGGCCTCGAACTCAGCCGCCCCGGCGCCGGCCGCCTCCTCGTGATCGTCACCGACGCCCGGTACGCCAGCGACGAAACCACTCAAGCCGTCACCCGCGTCAAGCAGCTCACGACCGCCGGCTGCGCCGTACTCCAGCTCACCCTCACCGCCAAGTCCCACCACTTGCCGGGAACCACCTTGCTGCACCTGCCCCAGCCCTCCAGCGCTCCCTCCGCCATCGCCGCGGCGGCCACAGACGCCATCCGCAGGACACGCTGAGACGACACAGAAGACGGAAGCATCCCCGAGACCACCGCCAAGCACCCCAGACCACCTCCGTCCCCCGCATGAACCGTGCATCTGATGCACGACCCTCCGCAACGACGCAGGCCACCACCCCAACCGCCAACGAAAGGCACTCGATTTGAAGCCCCAGACCAGCAGCCCGACCTCGAACATAACGCCCATCAAACGGAACTCCCCGGGGGTGAAAAAGCTCTGGCACATCACCCATTCCTGCGGGCACAAGGCCGAGCGTGACTTGCCCGACCGTGCGGCCGACCGTCGCGCGGGCTTCGCCGAGTGGCTCGCCAATCGGGAGTGCTCTGTTAACTGCACCATCCTCACCTCGTTGGTCACGGCGTAACAGGCCGCGGTCAAGGAGTAAGTGATTGATGTACGGGATGAGTTGATGGAGGGTCGGCGGGCCGTCCCTCGCCTTGGACGAGTCGTGGAGGTGAACCGGGCGCATCCGCCGTATGCGGGGGCCGAGGTCGAGCCGGTCACCGCGTTTCTGCGAGACCGGGCGCTTGCTGATTCCAGCCCACTGACCTGCCGCAGCTACGGCTACGGGATGCTGCGGTGGTTTCGGCTGCTTTAGCTGCTGGGCACCGAATGGGACCGGGCGACGGAGTCGGAGGTCGCGGTGCCGAGGGTCGGCTACGCTCGGCCGCCAACCCGCAGCGTCAGCGGCTCGACCTCACCCTCCGACTCCTGCGTGCCAAAGGGGAAGACAGCCAGCGCCGGACAGGACGCCCTCTCGTCGATCTCGGGTTGCTCAGATTTAGCAAGAGGACGAAAGGCCAGTGATGCGTGCTGGACCTCAGTGGGCGGTTCGTGAGTGTATGGGTGATTCTGTTATCGCCTGATGGTGTGGGTGTGGGCCGGATTGTTCCGGGCCGGGGGCTGTGGCCTGGTGGGCTGGCCGGGTGAGTGAACGCAAGCCGTATCCGAGTGACTTATCGGACGAGTAGTGGACCCTGATCGAGCCGGTGATCACCGCGTGGAAGGACCGGCACCGCTCGGTCAGCGGCCATCAGGGCGCCTATGAGAGGGCGGTACGCGATTTAATGTCTGCTTTGTCGTCGCCTGGATGTGTGGCTGCGGGGAATTCGGGCCGGTCGCGAGGCTTGGCTGTGTTGGAGTGACGGGGTGAGCGACCGCAAGTCCTACAAGAGCGACTTATCTGAGGACCGCTGGGCACTGATTGAGCCGGTGATCACTGCGTGGAAGGCGAAGCACCCCTCCGTCAGCGGCCACCAGGGCAACTACGAGATGCGGGAGATCACCAACGCGATCTTGTACCAGTCCCGGACCGGCTGCCAATGGGACTACCTGCCCCACGACCTGCCACCGCCCGGGGCTGTGAAGTACTACTTCTACAAATGGCGCGACGACGGCACCGACCAGACCATCCACGACCTGCTGCGCTGGCAGGTGCGCGAGAGCAGGGGACGATTACCCGACCCGAGCCTGGTGGTGCTTGACACCCAGAGCTTCCATGCCGCTGCTGGGGTTCCCGCGGCCAGGACCGGACGAGACGCCGCCAAGAAGGTGCCAGGCCGCAAGCGGGGGCTGGCCGTTGACGTGCTGGGCCTGGTGATCGCCGTGGTGGTACTGGCCGCCTCCGCCCACGACAACGCCGCCGGAACCGCGCTGCTTGACGAGGTCGCCGCCGACACCGACACAGTGAAGAAGGCCCTGGTGGACCAGGGGTTCAAGAACACTGTCGTCGAACATGGCGCCGACCTGGGCATCGCGGTGGAGATCGTCGAACGCAACCCGGCCGTCCGCGGCTTCGTCCCACAGCCGATCCGCTGGAGGGTCGAGCAGACCAACGGGATCTTGATACTGCACAGGCGACTGGTCCGCGACTACGAGCGCCGCCCAGCCAGCTCCGAGTCCCGGGTCTACTGGGCGATAAGCGATGTGATGGCCCGCCGGCTGACCGGCACCTCGACGCCGGCCTGGCGCGGCGCGTGAGCGGCGACCCACAGCAGACCCTTGGCGCTCTACTGGTCCGCCTGGATGTCCGCGAACGGCAGATCGCTGCGGAAGCGAAGGCCGCTCACGAGCAGATCGCGCCGATGACCGGGCTACTGGACGGACTCACCCAGGCCGTTGATGTCGACGGCGTCGCCGAATCACCCAGCGTGCTCACTTGAGGATCTCCAGCATCCGCTCTCCGAGAACCGCGGCGGAATGGGGGTTCTGCCCGGTGACGAGGTTTCGGTCCTCCACCATGTACGGTTCCCAGACCGGGCCGCGGCTGAAGTGGACGCCGACCTTCTCCTTCAGATCGGTCTCCAGCAGCCACGTCACCCTGGGCGCCAGTCCGACTTCTTCCTCCTCATCATTGGTGAAGCACGTGACCTTGTAGCCCTTGAAGGGCGACACGCCGTGGATCCTGGTCGACAGCATCGACGCGGGGCCGTGGCAGACAATGAAGAGCGGATTGCCCGAGGCGAGCTGCGCCGTGAGCAACCGGCCCGCATCGGCGTCCAACGAGAGGTCCGCCATCGGGCCATGGCCGCCCGGCACGTAGACCGCGTCGTAGTCCTCGAGGCGGACGTCGGACAGTTGCAGCGGCCGCCGCATCACCTCGGCGTCGCGGATGATGGCCTCCAGGTCCAGCGCGCCCTGCTCGCCGCCGGCCATCGAAGGGCGCAGGCTCATCATGTCGACGTTCGGGGTGGTGCCGCCGGGCGTCGCGACCACGACCTCGTGGCCGGCGTCCGTGAGCTCTTTGTATGGGTTCGCGAACTCCTCCGCCCAGTAACCGGTCGCATGCCTGGTGCCGTCCTTGAGCACCCAGTACGTCGCTGAACTGACGATGAAGAGTATTTTCGCCACGAGTTCCATCTCTCATCCCCGCCCACAGGCAGGGATTCGAGTCATTTACCATGATATGCACACGCACGAGAGAGCGCGGCTCGGCTTCCCGAGCCGAGCGGCGAGCACCCACTGCAGCGGGCCGATCACTCGCCCATCGGCCCCGGAGCCGGCCCGGGACGGCGTAAGCGAGGCCCGCGGTCAGGACGGCCCTGCCGTCCCGCCCACCTCAAGAGAGGCTTCACGGCCGCGGCAGATTCCCCGCAGCCGGTGCCGGTGGCGTCAAGGAGGCCCGGCGCGTCAGGCGGGGCGGGTGCCGCGCCGGGGCCTACCGGCCCGGTTGGTAGCTGCCTCGGAGATCGGCGGGACCCGGTTACCCGGGCGGAAGAACGTGGCATCGGTGCAGGGACGGACGACCGTCCATGTCCCGCCGCCTGCACCTACGACGACGCCAACGACTCGGCGGCATCCTCCAGGAGCACCAATGTGGTGCGTGACCTGGGTGGATGATCATTCCGGCAGGGGCAAGGTTGAATGACCAGCCCATCGGAACGTGTCCGCCGGTGACACAACGCAACTTGCGGTGGCGGGCGAACCGGCTCCGGCGTTGACTGGCCTGGGGCGCACTGCACGCCAGACGACCGAGGGATACACGATGACCAGACCCGTCACCGGACTGCTCTACGGAGCCGCTGCCGGTGCCGCCGGTACCACTGCTCTCAACACTGTCGGCTATCTGGACATGGCATGGCGGGCGCGGCCAGCCAGTGGCACTCCGCGAGCCACCGTCGAGAAGCTGTCGCAGGCGATGCACCTGACCATTCCCGGTGACGGCGCTGAGAAGGAAACTCGAGTCGCGGGCCTCGCGCCACTGACCGGCATCGCTGCCGGGATCGGTCTGGGTGCCCTTCTGGGTCTGGTGCGCGCCAAGGGCTGGCGTCCGACCAGGTTGATCGCTTACGCGACCGCTGGATTCGGCGCCCGTCTGGGCACAGACGCCCCCATGACCGTGCTCAAAGTGACCGACCCGCGCACGTGGTCTGCCAAGGACCGGATTGCCGACATCGTGCCCCATATGGCTTACGGGGTGGTGACCGCCGCAGTTTTGGAAAGACTCGATCCCTGAGTCGATGGGCCCGACCGGCGCTTCGCGGACGCCTTCGGCGGGCCTGAATGGCGGATGGCACTCGCGGGGCCGATGCCTGGCAGGAATATCGCCAGGGCCTGAGCTAAATAGCCAGTTTCCCGGGGCTCTGGGCGTCAAGGCTTCCACGTCGACGACGTGGAGATGTTCGGGTATCGCTCGGTTCCGGAGCAGCTCGATATTCCGCGGACAGGTATGGTTTTGCCCGTCACCTGGCCCAGAGACCACTAATCAAGAGGACGACTCATGGCGGAATCAACTGCGGCGCCCGGATTCGCGCACGACATCCTCCCCCTGTTCCGGTCTATCGACATCGAGCACATGGCGAAGGGCGGTGTCCAGCTGGACCAGTATGTGTACATGTCGGTCCGGGAGAACGCCGAGCGCGTCTACAACACAGTTGCGACGAAGCGTATGCCGCCGCCGGATGAGAACGCGACGTGGTCCGAGGAGCAGGTCGCCCTGCTTCGCGCGTGGATCGACGGGGGAATGCTTCCGTGATGCCCATGCGTGGGTGAGGCGTTCGCGGGAGCCGAGAGCCCGGCCGGGCGGGCGGGCGATGTGCGGGGCCGCGCGTTCATCAGAAGGCCAGCTGCTGCCCCCCGTCGATGTCATAGGTCGCTCCGGTGAGTGCCGTGTTGGTCATGATGTGGACGGCGAGCGCGGCGACGTCGGCCGGGCCGACGACGCGGCCGATGGGGAGCTTCGCGCGCAGTTCTTCCCGCCGCTCCTCGATGTGATTTTCGAGTACCGATGCCGACAAGGGGGTGTCGACGAAGCCTGGGGCGATGACGTTCGCGCGAACGGGCGCGATCTCGAGCGCGAGCGCCGCGGCGAACCGGGGCAACGCGGCGCTGGCGGCAGAGGCGATGCCGATGCCCGGGACGACGCGCCGCCCTCCGGCGTCGCCCATGAACAGCAGCGTGCCACCAGGCCTCATCTTGCCGACCGCGTTCCGCGCGACCTCGAGTCCCAGCGCCACACGATTACTGAGGGATTCGCTTACCTGAGCCGAGTCCATCTCGAGCAGTGGCCCGTAGTGTGGGCCACCGGCTGTGACCATCACATGGTCGATCGGTGTCGGCAGATCCTGGAAGAACCGCTTCAGGGCCGCCGCGTCAGTGGCGTCGAAGGCCGCTGTGCGTTGCGCGCCGAGTTCTTGCGCCGCCTGCTCGAGCCGGTCGGGGTTGCGGCCGGTGAGGATGACGTCCGCACCCTCGGCTCGGGCGCGCCGAGCGGTCTCGAGGCCCATACCCGAGCTGCCGCCGATCACGACGACGGTCTGTCCGAGCAGCTCCGGTTCGTGCCGGACGGAAGCAGTGGTAGCTGTGTCGGACATTTGCCCTCCTCATGAATCGCGGTTTGTGCCGAGGCCGTGCCCTTGAGCCTCGCGGTCCGCAAACACGCGGGGCACGCGGGGCATCCGACGCCCGGGAGATGCGGATGGTCCTTGGCGGAATCAGCCTCATCGCTGCGAGAAAGGGCCGCTCCAACCGTGTCGCCAGCCTGTCGTTTCCCCGCGTCCTCCAGATTGACCACCTAGAAGGACCGGCCCGCTCCGGCCGATCCAGACGGCGCAGAGTTCACCGCCCGCTCTGCGCCAGGCGCAGGGGTCTGTTGTCCAGTAGTGCTCTCGTGTGCCGAGCCAGGCTCACTCGGAATCGCCGGTGCGGGAACTCGGGGGCCAGTGAGCCGGTGTCCAGTCTCCCTCCGGGTCGGTGGTCTGGCCGACTTCGATCAGATGGCCGTCAGGGTCGCGGATGTAGCAGCGGATCTCGTACGCGTGTTGTTTTGGCGGCGTCAGGAACTGGGCACCTCGGGCGCTCCACTCCTCGTACAAGGGATAGATGTCCTTGACGCGGATATTGAGGAAGCTGCTGACCCGGCTGGAATCGCGCGGCGCCTCCAGGGTGACCGAGGGCTTGTCGTCCGTCGGGCCTCCGCCGCCGTTGATGATGATCCAGCTGTTGGCCAGTGCGACATAGGTCAGGCCTCCAGGGCCGGAGTAGGCCAGCCGGCCGCCGAGCACTTCGGTGTAGAAGCGTCGAGAGCGTTCGACATCGTCCGAGACGATGAAGTGGGCCAGGACAATTCCCTCTGGCGGTGGCGGGAGATCGGCCATCTGGTGCCTCCACTTGTCGGTCTCATGCTCCGTTGATGAACTGCATTGACGGTAGGTTCCCCCCTCGAAGTGGCCGGCAATTTCACCGGCTCGCCCTCCAGGAAGATTCGCGGGCAGCTGTACACGGATGGCTCGCCGCTTTAAGCCCATTGGAGTAACGCAGAGGTGTGCGCAGAAGCACCGACGGGCACACCTCAGCGGCAGGCATGTTCCGTGCCCCCCTGTCCTGACGTACAGCACAGACGCTGTGCTGCGCCGTGCGAGGCGATAGACATGGAAATCGCGCCCAACAACATCAACAACACCCGCCTGCAACTCAGGCGGGTGACCGAGCACGGCATCCCGGTCGAGACCGAGCAGGGATTGTTCACCCAACCACGGCCGTAGCCACCCGGCGGACCCCCGACCAGCCCACCCATCCCAACCGACAGGGCAATAAGGACATCAACTCACGTACCGCCCTCTGAGGTCGTCGGTGTGCGCGAGCGGGCAGGCGCGGCAGCTCAGGCGCCGCATGCCCTGGTCGTAGGCCTCGTGGTGCTCGATGTCGTTCTCCCGGTGGACCTCCCACGCGCGGGTCAGGGCCACACCACGCCTTTGCCGGTCCATGTGACCTCTTTGTGGCGGCACAGACAGAAGGGATGCCCCACGGGGTCGGTGTAGACCTGCCAGCCGTAGCCCTCGGGTCCGATGAAGTCCTTCTGCAGTGTCGCGCCGAGCTTGACGACGCGGCGCTGTTCGGGCTCGATTTCGTCCACTTCGAAGTCGAGGTGGAACTGCTTGGGGTGTTCGTCGCCGGGCCAGATGGGAGGGCGGTAGTCCTCCACCCGCTGGAAGGCCAGGTCGACTTCGCCGAAGGTGATGCCGGCCCAGTTGTCGTGGCTGTCCGCCATGATGGCGCGGCCTGTCACCTTGGAGTAGAAGGCTGCCAGCTTCATGGGGTCCGGGCAGTCGATGATGAAACCCAAGAGCTGTAGCATCCTGCCATCTTGCCACAGAGCAGGGCGTAGCCGATATCGCAAGGGTCCGCCCTGACGGACCGCTCCTCCGCCTTGGCTGCCGATGCGCCGTGTCCAGACCGGCCTTGCGAACGGTCTCGACCAGCAGTTACGGCCCCGGGCTGCGAGACCACCGTGCTCCCGTCGTCCCTGCCAAGCCCACTCGTGAACGCCCGAGGCTGGAGCCCGGTCTCGACCCATTGAAGGGTCGCCCTCTCAGCGCGCTCCGCCTGCACGAGGTTTGCCTACGACCACCGCCTCGGCGGGCGGCCGTGACCGCGGGCGTCTACCACTCATCTCCGGCCGGGCCAAATCGCGGAACCTCCGGATTCTCTTCCTGACCGTTCGACCACCGGGCTCGTGCCCGTTACTCACCG
The DNA here is from genome assembly GCF_900091995.1 of Streptomyces sp. MnatMP-M17. Lineage (GTDB taxonomy): Bacteria > Actinomycetota > Actinomycetes > Streptomycetales > Streptomycetaceae > Streptomyces. The sequence continues at coordinate 1,526 of NZ_FMDK01000557.1, read as the reverse complement.
TTTGAGGTAGACGCCGTGTTCGCACCCCTGCAGCGCACTGGCCACACCGCCGGCCTGCTCGCCTATCTGTACGGGCCGGGCGAGCGCGGCCGTCACATCAACCCCAGCCTGATCGCGGGCGACTGCCACGACACCCCGATCGAGGTCCCCGCGCAAGGCAACGCTCCGCCGTACCTGGCCCGCGCCCTCGACGCGCCCGTCGAACGCCTCGGCACCCGGGCACCCGACCAGCCGGTGTGGGTCTGCTCGGTCAATGCCGACCCCAGCCACCCCGACCTGACCGACACCCAGTGGGCCGAGGTCGCTCACCGCATGGTGGTCACCACCGGCATCGCCCCGGACGGCGATCCCGACGCCTGCCGCTGGATCGCCCCGCGCAACCAACCCCACCGGGTCTACGTCGTGGCCACCCTCGCCCGCGAGGACGGCAGCCTCCACAACACCTACCGCGACGCCTCCCGCATCCAGGCCGAATGCCACCGCGTCGCCACCGAACTCGGCCACCTGCCCCCAGCCCCACACCCAACAGCCCGCATCCAGGAGTTGCACGTGCCCGCCCCCTCCATCACCATCAGCATCGAGCCCAGCGGCAGCGTCACCGCCAAGGGCGCCAGCGACGACCTGTCCGCCGCGCTCCTCACCCACGCCGGCTTCCGCCAGATCGAGGACTGGTACGGCCGCCGCCACCGGCTGCCGACCACCACCCCCCAAACGGACCGTACCTCCATCGCCTCCCACGCGGCTGAGATGCTTCGCGCCGCCCGGTACAGCGTCGAGCTGGATCCCGGCCTCGACACCGGCGGCCGACTGACCACTCCGACCGACCTCTACGGGGCCTACGTTGCCGGAGGGCACGTCCTGCGGCTGACGGACCACATCCGTGGCGCGGCGAACGCTACCGAGGCCGCCCTCGCCGTCGACCAGCTCCTCGATGCAACCGACGGTGTTCTGGTCCGGCTTCAGGAGGCCCTCGAAGCCGCCGGGGAACAGGTCACCGACCTTGACGACGATGCCTGGGAACTCGCCGACCGCTTGACCGCCGCCTCGGAGCAACTCGCCACCGTCGGAGAGGAACTGACCGGAACGGCTGCGGAGATACGCATCCTCGACAGCCCGCCGCAACGGGAAAGCAGCGACCGGTCCAGGACCGCCGCCCATAGCGTGGTCCCCGTCGCCGGCGCGGCCCGCGCCACCTCACCCGCTTCGGCCAACGTCTCGCCCTCGCTTGGCGTGTCGGTGCCCGCGACCATCATGCCTGCGTCGCCCTCGCAGGGCCCCAGCCCGCGGACCCGGTGAACCGTGATGCTCTCCTTCCGTTCCTCTTCACGGGGCCTGACACGTACCTATTTCATCCGTGCCGCTGATGGCCTGGCGAGTATGACGGCCTCGTACGCGATCCCGCTTCTGGTGCTCCTCACCACGAACTCGACGACGCTGACGGGCGTCGCGTTCGTTGTGCAGTGGGTCCCGCGCCTGGTGTCCTTCTCGTTCGCCGGATCGCTCGTGGACCGGTGGGGTGCCGGCCG
>NZ_FMDK01000371.1 GCF_900091995.1 Streptomyces sp. MnatMP-M17 | reverse complement strand
GCGCCGTGGCGCTCGGCCGCGGCGTCCAGGGCGGCATAGCGCGCATCGCGCGCGGCGGCCTCGGGACCGCCCTCGCGGCCGACGGTCACGGCGACGGACTCGACGGGATCGAGCCGCATGGCGCTGAGCCGGGCCACGACCTCGGCGGCCCGCAGATCGGAGCCGGTCTGGAGACCGTGGTCGACGGTGACGGCACCGGCCCGTACGGAGAGCTTCGGGGCCTCGAAGGCGAGCGCGGACGCGAGCGCCATGGAGTCGGCGCCGCCGGAGCAGGCGACCAGCACGAGCGGCCGCCCGCCGGTGGTGGGCGTGTCGGAGGAGGCTGGGAGGACGGTCGGAGGATTTTCCGCGCGATCGGTCAGGACGTCGTGGAGTACGCGGCGGACCGCCAGGCGTATCGCCGCGACCGCAGGATGGGGACCCATATCCGGTGCCCTTCGTGATGTTATTTGGGGGGTGCCTCGGTCGGTGTACGGACGGAGAGCGTCACTCAGAGTGCGTCGATGGTGACAGAACCGAGCCATTACCCGAGCATTGCACGCCTATCCCTCACTCACGGTCCCTCGGATGGGTGATACATGGGGCGTTCTTCAGCCGGGAGCCGGACCGGGCTTCCGCCTGGCACCGGAATCGGGCCTGGCACCGGATCGGGCTCATGAATCCGGCCTGCGGTGCACCCGTGCGATCCAGTCCGCCGGTGTGGCGATCTCCGCCTTGGTCGGGAGCGTGTTGGGCGAGGTCCAGACCCGGTTGAAGCCGGCCATGCCGACCTCCTCCACGACGGACCGTACGAACCGTTCGCCGTCGCGGTACTGGCGCAGCTTGGCGTCGAGACCGAGCAGCTTGCGCAGCGCCTGGTCGAGCCGGCTGGCGCCACGGGCCCTGCGCTGCTGGAACTTCTCACGGATCTCGGCGACGGAGGCCACGACATCGGGGCCGACGCCGTCCATCACATAGTCGGCGTGCCCTTCGAGCAGGGACATCACGGCGGTCAGCCGGCTGAGGATCTCGCGCTGTCCGGGCGTCTGGACCAGTTCGACGATGCTTCTGCCGTGCTCGTCCTCCTCGCCCTCGGGACGGCCGCCCGCGAGCGACTGGGCGGCCTCGCGCAGCCGCTCCAGTACGGTCATCGGGTCGACCTCGGTCTCCTCCAGGAAGGACTGGATCTCGCCCTGGAGGTGGTCCCGCAGCCAGGGCACACCAGTGAACTGCGTACGGTGCGTCTCCTCGTGGAGCGCCACCCAGAGCCTGAAGTCGTGTGGATCGACGTCCAGTTCACGCTCGACATGGACGATGTTCGGCGCGACGAGCAGCAGCCGTCCCGCGCTGTGCTCGCCCGCCGGAAGATCGCGGGTGGCGGGCGCGAACGTCTCGTACTGGCCGAGCACCCGGGAGGCCATGAACGACAGCAGCATGCCCAGCTCGACGCCGGTCACCTTGCCGCCGACCGCGCCGAGCACGGCGCCGCCGGGGGTGCTGGCCCGGCGCTCCAGCATCTTGTCGAACAAGGGCTTGAGCAGCTCGCGGAATCCCGCGACGTTCGCCTTCACCCAGCCGGCCCGGTCGACCACCAGGACGGGAGTGTCCGGTGGCTCATGGCCGTCGGGGATCATCCGCGTGTACCCGCGGACGTGCTCCTCCGAGGCCTTGGCATGCCTGCGCAGCTCGGCGACGATCTCGCGCGCCTCGTCCCGGGTCACTTCGGGCCCCGGCCGTACCAGGCGGGTCGCGGTCGCCACCGCGAGATTCCAGTCGACCATCTCGGCACCACCGATGCTCGTCATGCGTCAACCGTACGTGCTCGGCCCGCGGAGCGGTGAGGTGTCCGTGGCCCGGATCTTCCCTCATACCGTCCCCTACGGGTTCGCGGGCGGCCCGTAATGAGGCCGGGAGACGGAGCGGGAGCGGGGCCACGGAGCCGATTGGGCCGTCGGAGGGCCTTCACGGGTCCCGGGCCTGGTGGCTCGGTGGGACGACCGGGACGGAGAGCGTGCTCAGCGGGACGCGAGCGGGCTCAGCGGACCAGGGACGCGGAGAGCCGGTCCAGGACCGCCTGCGCTTCGCCGGGCGACGAGGTGGAGCCCGCCATGAACGCGAAGGCCAGCAGTCGGCCCCGGGAGTCGACGGCCGTGCCCGCCAGAGTGTTCACGCCGGTGAGCGTGCCTGTCTTGGCCCGGATCAGTCCGGCGGCGGGCGCGGCGTCCTGGTACCGGTTCCTGAGAGTGCCGCTGAAGCGGGCGACGGGCAGTCCGGTGAGGACGGGACGCAGCTCCGGATGGTCCGGATCCGCGGCGCGTGCCAGCAGGGCGGTGAGCAGCGCGGCACTGACCCTGTCCTTGCGGTCCAGACCGCTGCCGTCGGCGAAGCGGGCGCCGGTGAGAGGCACTTCGAGCTTTTCGAGCTGGGCGCGGACGGCCTGTTCGGCGCCGGCGAAGCTCGCCGGGCGGCCCATGGCTAGCGCGGTCTGGCGGGCCAGGGACTCCGCGACGTCGTTGTCGCTCTCGGTCAGCGCGCGTTCGACCAGCGCGGAGAGCGGCCGGGAGTAGGTCTTGGCGACGACCTCCGCGCTCGCGGTGGACTTGGCGGATCTGGCAGGTTTGGCAGATCCGGCAGGTTCGGCGGGCTTGGCCGCCGTGGGAGCCGCGGTGGTACGGACGCCCTCCTCGCGCAGCAGCTCGGCGAAGAGATCGGCGGCGTCGCCCGCCGGATCGCCGCTGCGCGGCGCGGGCCCACGGGTGGACTTGTCGAGCCGGCCCTGCCCGGCCATCAGCGCGTCGACGGGCGCGATGTTGTCGTTGGGACCGATGGGATGGGCTCTGGGCCCCGAGTAGAGGGAGGCGTCGTAGTGCAGCGTGACCTTGGTGACGCCACGGTCGTGCAGCACGCGCGTGGTGTCCTCGGCCAGGGAGCGCAGCCCTTCACGGTCGAGTGTGGCGTCACCGCCGCCGACGAGCGTGAGCGTCTTCGCGTCCCGGGTGGCCGTCACCGTGGTGGCGATGCGGTGGTCGGGACCGAGCGCGGAGAGCGCGGCGGCCATCGTGGCGATCTTGACGGTGGAGGCCGGAGTCATCGGGGTGTCCGCGGCCTTCCCGTACAGCGGCTTACCGGTGGCGGCGTCGACGACCGAGGCCGTACGCAGCTTGCCGAGGGCCTTGTCGTCCAGCAGCGGGCCGAGCGTCTTCCCGAGCCCTGCCGACAGATCCGCCAGCTCCGCGGGCTCCGCGCCCTGGGCGGTGAGCACGGAGAGAACTTCCGGGGCGCTGGGGGCGGGTGAGGGCGTACGGGGAGCGCGCGGGTCGTGATGTGCGCCACCCGTACGGCCCTGGGCGGCGGCCCACTCCCGCTCGGCCTTACGCTGACCGGAGTCCCAGGGGCCGGCCACGGCCACCGCGACCGCCGCGAGCGCCAGGCCGGCCACCACGGAACCTGCCGTGAGCTGCCACACTTTCGGCTCAAGCACGGCTGACCAGCCCCTTTCGCGATCACACTGCTGCGTGGGGGACACTTAATCACTGCGTCTTGCCACGAGCATGGCACCCCGGCCAGAAGCGGCCTTCAGACCGCCGGTCCGGGGGCCTCCTCCACCGCGACGACGCAGTATGACCGGACATATGTGTTGATCATGGAGGAGCCACCCGTGGAGTTCGACGTCACCATCGAGATCCCTAAGGGTTCGCGGAACAAGTACGAGGTGGATCACGAGACCGGTCGGATCCGCCTCGACCGTCGTCTCTTCACCTCGACCAGCTACCCGGCCGACTACGGCTTCGTGGAGAACACCCTCGGTGAGGACGGCGACCCGCTGGACGCGCTGGTCATCCTGGACGAGCCGACCTTCCCGGGCTGCCTCATCAAGTGCCGTGCCATCGGTATGTTCCGGATGACGGACGAGGCCGGCGGCGACGACAAGCTGCTCTGTGTCCCGGCCTCGGACCCGCGCGTGGAGCATCTGCGCGACATCCACCATGTCTCGGAGTTCGACCGTCTGGAGATCCAGCACTTCTTCGAGGTCTACAAGGACCTGGAGCCCGGCAAGTCGGTCGAAGGCGCCGAGTGGGTCGGCCGCGCCGAGGCCGAGGCCGAGATCGAGGCCTCGTACAAGCGGCTTGAGGCGCAGGGCGGCGCGCACTGAGCGCGCACTCCTCCTCCGTGTGACCGGACGGACAACGGGCGGCGTACCTCTCGGGAGGTGCGCCGCCCGTCCGTGTGCGCGGAGGCGCGTGCGTGCGGTGCCGATGCGGGCGCAGGTGCGGGTGTGGCTCCTCATGTCCGTGTTCATACTGGGCAGACGCGGAGCTACGAACACATCGGCGGAAGCAGCACACGAGAGCGAGTACGACAGGGAGCCAGTGAGTGACGGCGTCGACAGCGGTGGCCGAGCCGGACGGCCCGGAGGAGCGGAAGCCTCAGTCGGACGAGGCGCACAGTGCGTTCACGCCGCCGCACGGCGTGGAGCGGCCGGCGCTCTCCGAGGACGACCACCCGACATCGGAGTTCGCGCTTCCCGGAGGACTGAGCACGGAGCAGCAGGCCGGGCGCGGTGGCTCGGCCTTCGGTACGCCGCAGGCCAGGCGGGAGAGCGGGCCGGGTGGCAGGCCGGGCCGTACCGCCCGTAAGCCGCACAACGCCGCACCCGTCGCCGCACCCGTCAGCCTGCCCTCCGGTGTCCCTGCCGGAGGGCCCAGCGGCGTACCCGCGGTCCTGCTGGCCAAGGGCGCTCCCTGGCAGGACCGGATGCGTACGCTGCTGCGGATGCCGGCCGGGGAGCGGCCCGTACCGGAGACGGTGCAGCGGCACGACGACAACGGGCCCGCCGTACCGCGCGTGCTGGATCTGACGCTCCGTATCGGCGAGCTGCTGCTGGCCGGCGGCGAGGGCGCCGAGGATGTCGAGGCCGCGATGTTCGCGGTGAGCCGCGCGTACGGGCTCGACCGCTGCGAGCCCAATGTCACCTTCACGCTGCTGTCGATCTCCCATCAGCCGTCGCTGGTGGAGGATCCGGTGACGGCCAGCCGGACGGTACGGCGGCGTGGCACCGACTACACGCGGCTTTCCGCCGTCTTCACGCTGATCGACGACATCACCAGCGGGGACACGGATGTCACGCTGGAGGAGGCGTACCGGCGGCTGGCGGAGATCCGGCGCAACCGGCATCCGTATCCGGGCTGGGTGCTGACGGTGGCGAGCGGAGTACTGGCCGGCTCCGCGTCCGTACTGGTCGGCGGCGGACTGCTGGTCTTCGTGGCGGCGGCGTTCGGCGCGATGCTCGGAGACCGGCTGGCCTGGCTGTGCGCGGGCCGCGGGCTGCCGGAGTTCTACCAGTTCGTGGTGGCCGCGATGCCGCCCGCGGCGATGGGCGTGGCGCTGACCCTGGTGGGCTCGGCCGCGCAGTGGGAGGTGCGGCCCTCCGCCGTGATCACGGGCGGTCTCTTCGCGCTGCTGCCGGGACGGGCGCTGGTGGCGGGAGTCCAGGACGGGCTGACGGGCTACTACATCACCGCGTCGGCGCGGCTGCTGGAGGTGATGTACTTCTTCATCGCGATCATCATCGGGGTGCTGACCGTGCTGTATCTGGGGGTGCAGCTCGACGCGCAGCTCGACGCGCAGCTCAACCCGGACGCCGCGCCGCACACCGCGGAGCGTCCCGTGGTGCAGATCCTCGCGGCCGTGGTGCTGAGCTTCACCTTCGCGATCCTGCTCCAGCAGGAACGTTCCACTGTGCTGATGGTGTCCCTCAACGGCGGTATCGCCTGGGTCGTCTACGCGGCGCTGCATGACACGGGCGGGATCTCGCCGGTGGCCGCGACGGCGGTGGCGGCCGGTCTGGTGGGGCTGTTCGGACAGCTCTTCTCGCGCTACCAGTTCGCCTCGGCGCTGCCCTATGTCACGGCGGCGATCGGGCCGCTGCTGCCGGGCTCCGCGACCTACTTCGGACTGCTGGGCATCGCGCAGAACAATCCGGACCGCGGCCTGGCCTCGCTCTCCAAGGCGGCGGCGCTGGCCCTGGCGATCGCGATCGGGGTGAATCTCGGCGGTGAGATCTCCCGGCTGTTCCTCACGGTGCCGGGAGCGGGCCGGGCGTCGAGCCGCCGCGCGGCCAAGCGGACGCGCGGCTTCTAGGGCGTGTTTCGAAAGTAGCGCCGTCCGCCCGGAGGGCGGGGCCTGCGGCGTCCGG
>NZ_FMDK01000223.1 GCF_900091995.1 Streptomyces sp. MnatMP-M17 | reverse complement strand
CACCGGCACCTCGGCCGCCAAGGAGGCCGGGAACATGGTGGACCTGGACTCCAACCCGACAAAGCTGATCGAGATAGTCGAGATCGGCAAGCAGCTTCTGATCACCCGTGGCGCACTGACGACCTTCTCGATCGCCAATGACGTCGCGAAGTACTTCGCGATCATCCCCGCGATGTTCGCGGTCGTCTATCCGAGCCTGGACAGGCTCAACATCATGGATCTCTCCTCGCCGGAGTCCGCGATCCTCTCCGCGGTCATCTTCAACGCGCTCGTCATCGTCGCGCTGGTGCCGCTCGCCCTGAAGGGCGTGCGCTACCGGCCCACGAGCGCGGACGGGATGCTCCGCAGAAATCTCGGGATCTACGGCCTCGGCGGGCTGATCGCGCCGTTCATCGGCATCAAGATCATCGACCTGATCATCTCCCTCATCCCCGGCATCGGGTGAACGGCATGTCTTCCATGAACATCGGCAGTACCGCACGGCTGCTCGGGGCGGGCCTGCGCGCCCTCCTCGTCCTCACCGTTCTCTGCGGCGTGCTCTATCCGCTGGCCGTCACCGGCGTCGCCCAAGGGCTCTTCCCTCATCGGGCGAACGGCTCGGAGGTGAGACAGGACGGCAGGGTCGTCGGCTCCTCGCTCGTCGGACAGCGGTACGACCTGCCGCTCAAGGCGGGCCAGGAGACTCCGGAGCCGGACCTCAAGTGGTTCCAGCCGCGCCCGTCCAACGGCCTCGGCACCAACGGTGTCAACACTCAGTACAAGCTCATTCTCTCCGGAGCCACCAACCGTTCCGGCGACAACGAGGATCTGATCAAGTGGGTCACGGACGCCAAGGCCGCCGTCGTCAAGGACAACTCCACGCCCGGTTACCGGGTCACACCGGCCCAGGTCCCGCCGGACGCCGTCACCTCCTCGGGCTCGGGACTGGATCCGGACATCTCGCCCGCTTACGCGAGGCTCCAGGCGCACCGGGTGGCGGAGCGCAACCGGCTTCCGGTCGAACAGGTGGAGAAGCTGGTCGAGGACCACACGCAGCAGCGGGTTCTCGGCTTCGTCGGGGAGCCGCGGGTCAATGTGCTCGCGCTCAACACGGCCCTCAAGGAGCTGACCGGCTGACTCCGGCCGGTGCGGCCGGTCCGGACCGCTCACGCGTCCGGGCCGGCCTCTTCCGGGTTGGTCTCTTCCGCGCCGGCCTTTTCCGCGCCGGCCCGGACTTCTCCGTACCGGACCTCTCCGTACCGGCATCAGAATCGTGTCAAGACCACGATCGCGCCCGTTGGCTGCCCTTTTTGTCGCAATCACCGGGAGTAGCTTCGACTCAGCCGACGCGTGGCACGCGGTGGCTCTTCCGGGAAGACAATGGGGCCATGGGACGCGGCAAGCTTCGTATCTATCTCGGGGCGGCACCGGGCGTCGGCAAGACGTACGCGATGCTCTCCGAGGCACACCGCCGGGTGGAGCGGGGCACCGACTGTGTGGTGGCCTTCGTGGAGCACCACGACCGGCCGCGCACGGAGGTCATGCTGCACGGCCTCGAAGAGGTGCCGCGCCGTGAGCTGGAGTACCGCGGGACCGTCTTCACGGAGATGGACGTCGACGCGGTGCTGGAGCGCCGTCCCGCCGTCGCCCTCGTGGACGAGCTGGCGCACACCAATGTGCCGGGCTCGCGCAACGTCAAGCGGTGGCAGGACGTCGAGGAGCTGCTCAAGGCGGGCATCGAGGTCGTCTCCAGCGTCAATATCCAGCATCTCGAATCACTCGGAGACGTGGTCGAGTCGATAACCGGTGTACGCCAGCAGGAGACCGTCCCCGACGAGATCGTCCGGCGGGCCGACCAGATCGAGCTGGTCGACATGTCGCCGCAAGCCCTGCGCCGCCGTATGGCGCACGGCAATGTCTACAAGCCCGACAAGGTGGACGCAGCGCTCTCGCACTACTTCCGTCCGGGCAATCTGACCGCGCTGCGCGAGCTGGCCCTGCTGTGGGTCGCCGACCGGGTGGACGAATACCTCCAGCAGTACCGCGGCGAGCACAACATCCGCACCACCTGGTCGGCCCGGGAACGTATCGTCGTCGGCCTCACCGGCGGTCCCGAGGGCCGTACGCTGATCCGCCGCGCGGCCCGGATGGCCGCCAAGGGCTCGGGCAGCGAGATCCTCGCCGTCTACATAGCCCGCAGCGATGGACTCACCGCCGCCTCGCCCAAGGAGCTGGCCGTCCAGCGCACGCTGGTCGAGGATCTCGGCGGCACCTTCCACCATGTCATCGGCGACGACGTTCCCTCCGCGCTGCTGGAATTCGCACGCGGAGTCAACGCGACCCAGATCGTGCTGGGCTCCAGCCGCCGCAAGACCTGGCAGTACGTCTTCGGGCCCGGCGTCGGCGCCACCGTCGCCCGGGAGTCAGGACCCGACCTGGACGTACACATCGTCACGCACGAGGAGGCCGCCAAGGGCCGCGGACTGCCGGTGGCGCGCGGAGCCAGACTCGGCCGCTCCCGGATCATCTGGGGCTGGCTGGCCGGAGTCGTCGCGCCCGTCCTGCTCTCGCTGCTGCTGGCCATGGTGGGCAACTCCCCGGGGCTGGCCAACGACGTCCTGCTCTTCCTCTTCCTGACCGTGATGTCGGCGCTGCTCGGCGGGCTGCGGCCCGCGCTCGCCTCCGCCGCCGTGGGCTCCCTGCTGCTCAACTTCTACTTCACTCCGCCCACCCACACGCTGACCATCGCGGACCCCAGGAACCTGGTCGCCATCGTGATCTTCTTCGCCGTCGCGGTGTCGGTGGCCTCGGTGGTCGATCTGGCGGCACGCCGTACCCATCAGGCGGCCCGGCTCAGAGCCGAGTCCGAGATCCTCTCCTTCCTGGCGGGCAGTGTGCTGAAAGGCGAGACCACGCTGGCCGCGCTGCTGGAGCGGGTCAGGGAGACCTTCGCCATGGAGTCCGTGGCGCTGCTCGAACGCAAGAGCGAGGTCGATCCCTGGACCTGCGCGGGCAGCGTCGGACCGCAGCCCGTCGACCGTCCCGAGTCCGCCGATGTCGACATGCCGGTCGGCGACCATATGGCGCTGGCGCTCTCCGGACGGGTCCTGCCCGCCGAGGACCGCCGGGTGCTCGCCGCCTTCGCCGCGCAGGCAGCCGTCGTACTCGACCGGCAGCGTCTGGTGGGCGAGGCGGCCCAGGCCCGTGAACTGGCCGAGGGCAACCGGATCCGGACGGCCCTGCTCGCGGCCGTCAGCCACGATCTGCGGACTCCGCTGGCCGGGATCAAGGCGGCGGTCTCCTCCCTCCGCTCCGACGACGTCGAATGGTCCGAGGAGGACCAGGCGGAACTGCTCGAAGGCATCGAGCACGGCGCCGACCGCCTCGACCATCTCGTGGGCAACCTCCTCGACATGTCCCGGCTCCAGACCGGCACCGTCACCCCGCTGATCCGCGAGATCGACCTCGATGAGGTGGTTCCGATGGCGCTCGGCGGCGTACCGGAGGACAGCGTGGAGCTGGACATCCCCGAGTCGCTGCCCATGGTGGCCGTCGACCCGGGCCTGCTGGAGCGCGCGGTGGCCAATATCGTCGAGAACGCCGTCAAGTACAGCCCCGACGGGCGGCGTGTCACCGTCGCCGCCAGCGCGCTGGGGGAGCGGGTCGAGGTACGGGTCGTGGACCGCGGTCCGGGCGTTCCCGAGGACGCCAAGGAACGGATCTTCGAGCCCTTCCAGCGCCACGGCGACGCGCCGCGCGGGGCCGGCGTCGGCCTCGGGCTCGCGGTCGCGCGCGGCTTCGTGGACGCGATGGGCGGCACTCTCACGGCCGAGGACACCCCCGGTGGCGGCCTGACCATGGTTCTCACCCTCACGGCGGCGTCCGGACTCGCACCGGCGCGCCGTGAACCACCGGCCCGGATCGTCTCATGACCGGGACAGCAGAAAGGCAGAACCCTATGACGCGGGTGCTCGTGGTCGATGACGAGCCGCAGATCGTACGCGCATTGGTGATCAATCTCAGGGCGCGCAAGTACGAGGTGGACGCGGCCTCCGACGGCGCGAGCGCGCTCGAACTCGCCGCCGCGCGCCATCCCGATGTGGTCGTGCTCGACCTCGGGCTGCCGGACATGGACGGCGTCGAGGTCATCAAGGGCCTGCGCGGCTGGACCCGGGTGCCGATCCTGGTGCTCTCCGCCCGCCACACCTCCGACGAGAAGGTCGAGGCGCTGGACGCGGGCGCCGACGACTATGTCACCAAGCCGTTCGGCATGGACGAGCTGCTGGCCCGGCTGCGCGCCGCGGTCAGACGGGCCGAGCCGGTGGGCGGCGACGGCGACGACTCCACGGCGGTGGTCGAGACCGAGGGCTTCACCGTCGATCTGGCCGCGAAGAAGGTGCACCGCGAGGGCCGGGACGTACGGCTCACTCCGACCGAGTGGCATCTGCTGGAGGTGCTCGTGCGAAACACCGGGCGGCTGGTCAGCCAGAAACAGCTCCTCCAGGAGGTCTGGGGGCCCTCGTACGGCACCGAGACCAACTATCTGCGGGTCTATATGGCCCAGCTCCGGCGGAAGCTGGAGACGGATCCCTCGCATCCCAGGCACTTTGTCACCGAGCCGGGCATGGGGTACCGCTTCGAGCGCTGATCCGAGTGCTGATCCGGTGAGCCGGGCGTCGATCCGACGGCGCTGATCCGTGTGCAGATCCCTGCCTCGATCCATGCCTCGATCCGTGCGTGGATCCGTGCGTGGATCTCTGTGCGGATCCGACTCCCGCGCCACTGGATCCGGCGCTTCCTCGCCCCGGTACGCTCTAGCTATGAGTGCTGAGAAGCCGACCGGCCGCTTCCGCCGGATGCTCGACCGGCTCTCCAGCTCCCAGGGGGATCTGGAGTCCGAGGAGCTGCGGGAGGATGCGCAGGCGTCGGGATGCACCCGGATCTCCGACTGCAACGACCGCCAGATCGTCCGGGTGACTGGTACGTTGCGGACGGTCACGTTGCGTCCGCGGGCCGGTGTGCCCGCGCTGGAGGCGGAGCTGTTCGACGGCACCGCTCCGCTGGACGTGGTATGGCTGGGCCGGCGCTCCATCGTGGGCATAGAGCCTGGCCGCAGACTGATCGCCTCCGGCCGGATCTCCCTGAGCCACGGCCGGCGGGTGCTGTTCAATCCCAAATACGAACTCCGACCGCTCGGACAGGAGTAGCCGGTGCCGTCATTCGACAAGCCCGCCGCCTCGAACGTTTCCAGCGCTTCACCGGACGGGCCGACGGGCACGTCTGCGCCCTCCGGGCCTTCCGGGCCGAACGGTGAAGCCGACGCGAAAGCCGTCACCGAGGCGGCCCTTTTCGAGGCCTTCGGCGGCCTGCGGGGCATGGTGGAGACGGTCGTCCCCGGCCTGCTCTTCGTCACGATCTTCACGGTCAACCAGGATCTGCACACCTCGGCGATCGCGGCCCTCGCGGTCTCGCTGCTGCTGGTCGTGGTCCGGCTGGTGCGCCGGGACACCGTCAAGCACGCGTTCAGCGGTGTCTTCGGTGTCGCCTTCGGTGTCGTCTTCGCGATGATGACCGGCAACGCGAAGGACTTCTATCTGCCGGGCATGCTCTACACGCTGGGGCTGGCGCTCGCGTACATCGTCACCACGCTGGCGGGCGTACCGCTGATCGGACTGATCCTGGGGCCGGTCTTCAAGGAGAACCTCTCCTGGCGGACACGGAACCCGGGCCGCAAGAAGGCGTACGCGAAGGCGAGCTGGGCGTGGGGGCTGATCCTGCTCGCCAAGTGCGCGATCCTCTTCCCGCTCTACTGGTGGGCCGATACGGCACAGCTCGGCTGGGTGCTCATCACGCTGAAGATCCCGCCGTTCCTGCTGGCCGTCTATCTGACCTGGGTCTTCCTGGCGAAGGCGCCCGCGCCGATCGATGTCTTCGCCGAGATGGAGGCGGAAGAGGCGGCGGAGAAGGCCCGCAAGGCCGCCGCCGCGACGACGCCGGACGGCCCGACGAGCCACCGCAGGGAGCGCTGAGGCCGCGGGGTGTTCGGCCCGTACGATCCGGGCGCCCGTACGATCCGGGCCCGGGCATCGCCCGTACGAGCCCGTTACGGCTTCCGTGCCGTACGGGGCGGCCCACGTGGCAGACGTACGCGTAGACAGCAGACGTACTCGTGACAGGCGTACGGGAAAGGGTCCGGCACCTGAGAGGTGCCGGACCCTTTCCCATGAAGCGCGTACGGCGCGTACGCGGGGCGTGGTCGGCCACAGCCCGTCGCGTCAGCCCGTCGCGTCCTCGCGGCGGACCGACAGCAGGTCCTCCAACTGCTCCTCACGGGCCTGCGCCGCCACGAAGAGCAGCTCGTCACCCGCCTCCAGCGTCTCCTCCGGATTCGGCGTCAGCACGCGCGTGCCCCGGATGATCGTCACCAGCGAGGTGTCCTCCGGCCAGGTCACATCGCCCACGAGCGTGCCGGTCACGGCCGACTCCGGCGGCAGCGTCAGCTCGACCAGATTCGCGTCGCCATGGCTGAAGCGCAGCAGCCGTACCAGATCGCCGACGCTCACCGCCTCCTCGACCAGGGCCGACATCAGCCGCGGTGTGGAGACCGCGACATCGACGCCCCAGGCCTCGTTGAACAGCCATTCGTTCTTCGGGTTGTTGACCCGGGCCACCACCCGCGGCACGCCGTACTCCGTTTTGGCGAGCAGGGAGACGACCAGATTGACCTTGTCGTCGCCGGTCGCGGCGATCACGACATTGCAGCGCTGGAGCGCCGCCTCGTCCAGCGAGGTGATCTCACAGGCGTCCGCCAGCAGCCACTCGGCCAGCGGCACCCGCTCCACCGAGATGGCGGTCGGCGCCTTGTCGATCAGCAGAACCTCGTGTCCGTTCTCCAGCAGCTCGCCCGCGATGGAACGGCCCACCGCACCTGCCCCGGCAATCGCGACACGCATCAGATCCCGCCTCCGTCCGGGCCCTCGGCGAATGCCGCCTCGACCTTCTCGATGTCGTCCGTACGCATCATCACGTGGACGAGATCGCCCTCCTGAAGCACCGTCTGGGACGTCGGCAGCATCGCCTCGCCGAGCCGGGTGAGAAACGCGACGCGTACGCCGGTCTCCTCCTGGAGCGTGCTGATCTTGTGCCCGATCCAACTCGATGCCGTATGCACCTCGGCCAGTTGCACGCCGCCGCTGGGGTCCCGCCACAGCGGCTCGGCGCCCGACGGCAGCAGCCGGCGCAGCATCTGG
>NZ_FMDK01000236.1 GCF_900091995.1 Streptomyces sp. MnatMP-M17 | reverse complement strand
CGGGTGGCGGCGGGAGTGCCGCTGCGGCCCGGCGCCCGCCGGCTGCTGGCCGAACTGGAGCGCGCCGAGGTGCCGTTCGCCCTGGTGAGCGCGTCACCGCGGGCCGTGGTGGACTCGGTGGTCGCGGGCTCGCTGGCCGGTGTCGGCTTCGCCTTCACGCTCTCCGCCGACGACACCGTACGGACCAAGCCGCACCCCGATCCCTACCGTGCGGCGGCCGAACGGCTGGGCGTCGGGCCCGGAGCGTGTGTCGCGGTGGAGGACTCGCCGGACGGCAGCGCCTCCGCGCAGGCGGCCGGCTGCGCGGTGCTGGTGGTGCCCTCGCTGCTGCCGGTGGAGCCCGCGGCCGGACGGTACTTCGCGGGCAGTCTGGAGGAGGTCGATCTCGGCGTGCTGAGAGGCTGCGCTCCCGGGCACGGACAACTCCTGTAGCAGCGCCTGTAACGGGCCTGTTAACAGCACCGGGAGACCGTCCGGATCCTGGAATCGCGGAGCTGTCAAAGCGTGATTCTCGCCACGTTTGATCGGTGCTTGGCTCATATGAGCTCGATATGAGTGGCTGCATTTCTGAAAGGGATGGCGCACTGCGCCATCCCTTTCGTGTTCATCTTCTGAACTCAGACGTCGATGTCTCTGCTCATATGAGCATGTCGCGTCATGGGCGGGTCATGCCCGCTTCGAGGGATGAAGACGTGGGACAGGGCCACCCGGCCCCGGGTCACTTTCGATCTGGTGGCGGACGGGTGGTTAAGGCCGTATGACAGGCAAGTGGACGTACCCAGGCACCTTCGATCTGGGTATGTTCCTCGCCGTCAGGGCAGCCACCGCGTCCTCGAGGAGTCGAGACCCGTGTCGGAAAACAATGATCCCCACTCAGCCTCAGCCGAGAAATTCGTCTATGACTTCACCGAGGGCAACAAGGATCTCAAGGACCTGCTCGGCGGCAAGGGCGCCAATCTCGCCGAGATGACCAACCTCGGGCTGCCTGTCCCGCCGGGCTTCACCATCACCACCGAGGCCTGCAACATCTACCTCGACAGCGGTACGGAACCGGCCTCCCTGCGTGAGGAGGTCAGCGCCCATCTCGACGCCCTCGAACGGAAGATGGCCAAGAAGCTCGGACAGCACGACGATCCGCTGCTCGTCTCCGTACGCTCCGGCGCCAAGTTCTCCATGCCCGGCATGATGGAGACCGTCCTGAACGTCGGCCTCTCCGACGCCTCCGTGGCCGGGCTCGCCGCCCAGGCCGGTGACGAACGCTTCGCGTGGGACTCGTACCGCAGGCTCATCCAGATGTTCGGCAGGACCGTGCTCGGTGTCGACGGCGCGCTCTTCGAGGAGGCGCTGGAGGAGACCAAGCAGGCCAAGGGCGCCGCGACCGATGTGGATCTGGCGGTCGAGGACCTCAAGAAACTGGTCAAGCGGTTCAAGAAGATCGTCTCCAGGGAGGCGGGCCGCGACTTCCCGCAGGATCCGCGCGAGCAGATGGATCTCGCGATCCGCGCGGTCTTCGAGTCCTGGAACACCGACCGCGCCAGGCTCTACCGCCGCCAGGAGCGCATTCCCGGCGATCTCGGCACGGCCGTCAGCGTCTGCTCCATGGTCTTCGGCAATCTCGGCCCCGACTCCGGCACGGGCGTCGCCTTCACCCGCGACCCGGCCAGCGGCCAGCAGGGCGTGTACGGCGACTACCTCCAGAACGCCCAGGGCGAGGATGTCGTCGCGGGCATTCGCAACACGGTGGCGCTCGCCGAACTGGAGGCCATCGACAAGAAGTCGTACGACCAGCTCATGAGCATCATGGAGACGCTGGAGACGCACTACCGCGATCTGTGCGACATCGAGTTCACCATCGAGCGCGGCCAGTTGTGGATGCTCCAGACCCGTGTCGGCAAGCGCACCGCCGGCGCCGCCTTCCGGATCGCCACCCAGCTCGTCGACCAGGGGCTGATCGGTGAGGCCGAGGCGCTCCAGCGCGTCAACGGCGCCCAGCTCGCCCAGCTCATGTTCCCGCGCTTCGACGAGGACGCCAAGCGTGAACTGCTCGGACGCGGGATCGCCGCGTCGCCGGGCGCGGCCGTCGGCAAGGCGGTCTTCGACTCGTACACCGCCATCAAATGGTCCAGGTCCGGCGAGAAGGTCATCCTCATCCGCCGTGAGACCAATCCCGACGACTTGGACGGCATGATCGCCGCTGAGGGCATCCTGACCTCGCGCGGCGGCAAGACCTCGCACGCCGCCGTCGTCGCCCGTGGCATGGGCAAGACCTGTGTCTGCGGCGCCGAGGAGCTGGAGGTGGACACCAAGGCCCGCCGGATGACGGTGAACGGGACCATTGTCGAGGAGGGCGACGTCGTCTCGATCGACGGCTCGACCGGCAAGGTCTACCGCGGCGAGGTGCCCGTCGTACCGTCGCCCGTCGTCGAGTACTTCGAGGGCCGGATGCACGCGGGCGCCGACGACGCCGACGAACTGGTCGAGGCCGTCCACCGGATGATGGCGTACGCGGACCGCCGCCGCAGGCTGCGGGTGCGCGCCAATGCCGACAACGTCGAGGACGCCCTGCGCGCCCGGCGCTTCGGCGCCCAGGGCATCGGGCTGTGCCGTACGGAGCACATGTTCCTCGGCGAGCGCCGCGAGATGGTCGAGAAGCTGATCCTCGCCGACACGGACGACGAGCGTGAAGCGGCGCTCGCCGCGCTGCTGCCGCTCCAGAAGAAGGACTTCATCGAGCTGTTCGAGGCGATGGACGGGCTGCCCGTGACGGTCCGGCTGCTCGATCCGCCGCTGCACGAGTTCCTTCCCGACATCACCGAACTGTCGGTACGGGTCGCGCTCGCCGAGGCCCGCAAGGACCACAACGAGAACGATCTGCGCCTCCTCCAGGCCGTGCACAAGCTCCATGAGCAGAACCCGATGCTCGGTCTGCGCGGCGTACGGCTCGGTCTGGTCATTCCTGGGCTCTTCGCCATGCAGGTACGGGCCATCGCGGAGGCCGCCGCCGAGCGCAAGAACGCCAAGGGCGATCCGCGGGCCGAGATCATGATCCCGCTCGTCGGTACGGTCCAGGAGCTGGAGATCGTCCGCGACGAGGCACAGCAGGTCATCGCCGAGGTGGAGGCCGCCACCGGAGTCGAACTCACGCTGGCGCTCGGCACGATGATCGAGCTGCCGCGCGCGGCCCTGACGGCAGGCCAGATCGCCGAGGCGGCGGAGTTCTTCTCCTTCGGCACGAACGATCTCACGCAGACCGTCTGGGGCTTCTCCCGCGACGATGTGGAGGCGAGCTTCTTCACGGCGTATCTGGAGAAGGGCATCTTCGGCGTCTCGCCGTTCGAGACGATCGACCGGGACGGTGTGGGCGCGCTCGTGCGGAGCGCGGTGGAGGCGGGCCGTGCCACCCGGCCGGGACTGAAGCTCGGCGTCTGCGGTGAGCACGGCGGCGATCCGGAGTCGGTGCACTTCTTCCACGAGGTGGGCCTGGACTACGTCTCCTGCTCACCGTTCCGTATCCCGGTGGCGCGGCTGGAGGCGGGCCGCGCGGCGGCGTCGTCGGCGGGCAGCGACTCGCGGTAGGCCGCCGGCACGGGCACACGGCGGTTCTGCCGCCGCCGTGCCCGTCCGTCGCCGCTGCCGTACGAAGACCCCGGAGCCGGCCGCCGGTTCATCCCGACCCTCACCGACCCGGCGGGCGGCTCCGGAACACGATGAAGGGGCGGGCGCCCGTGCGGAGGCGTCCGTCCCTTCGTCGATTCTCCGCCTCATTCACCGGGCACATGTTTTCTTCAAGCGCATTGAGCAACGCGTTACGGGCTTCTCCCGCGGCGCGGTGGAGCGCGGCCGGTGGATCCCCACCCACCGACCGCGCTCCCTTTCCGAGAGCCGGACATGGAGCCGCAACCCCGACCGACCGCCGCCGGGCGGGCAAAGCCCCCCACGGCCTTCGCCGCGCCTATTCGGCCGTCCGGGTTTCCTGCCCGACGCGGTACAGCTTTTCGGCTGGGATGTGGTGGCCGCGATGCGTTTCAACTGTGGCTGAAACACCGTGGTAACCAGCTGTGATGGCATGCATACTCGGTGTCGGGGAGATTGTGGATGCAAACAGGTGGGGATTCGATGCTGCGTATTCATTTCACCGGGAAGGACCTCGGCGGGGTCCGGATGGCCGCCGGTCCCGATCCGCTCTGGGAAACGATTCTCAGTTTTCATCGAATAAGGGATCGGCGAGGCCCTCTTCTCTTCGGGGAATGGCGTAAGGAAACACGGACCAGGTTGAAAGGTGAAACAGTACCGATCTCCGCGCTGGTGCCACGGCGTGGCTATTTCCCCGATTTCCTGACGCCCATTGAAGGGCGGGCAGGCTTTGAGACGGGCCTCGACGCACTGCGCGCCACACCGCCCGAACGGGTCCGCGCCGAACTCGCCCTGCTCGCGGTCGGGCGGGCCGGGGCCGGTCACCACGGAGCCGGTCACCTCGGAGCCGGTCATGAGGGCGGTTATGGGCCCGGGGCCGGCCGGCTCGGGGCGCTTGTCGACGCGCTGCGTACGTACCACCGGGCCGCGATCGAGCCGTACTGGCCGCATATCCGGGCCAGGACCGAGGCGGACCGCGCGCTGCGCGGCCGGGCCCTGCTCGACGGCGGCGCCGACGAACTCCTCGGCACGCTGCCTCCGATGCTGCGCTGGCGCTCACCGGTGCTGGAGGCCGACTATCCGGTCGACCGCGAACTGCGCCTGGACGGACGAGGGCTGCTCCTCCAGCCGTCCTTCTTCTGCCGTGGCACGCCCGTCGTCCACCGGGATCCGACGCTGCCGCCCGTGCTGGTCTATCCCGTGACCCACTCCGACGCGCCGACCGTCACGGAGCGCCCGGGGCCTTCGCTCGGCCGGCTCGTCGGCCACACCCGCTCGGCGGTCCTGCGGGCCATCGAACACGGCTCCACGACCAGTGAACTGGCCCGCAGGACAGGCGTGTCACTCGCCTCCGCGAGCCAGCACGCGTGCGTACTGCGCGAGGCGGGGCTCGTGGTCACGCTGCGCCATGGCAACGCCGTACTGCACACCCTCACACCACTGGGCGCCGCCCTGCTGAGAGGCGGCGCCACCGCGGACGGGCGTTCCGTACGGAGCGACGGGCGTTCCGTACGGAACAGCGACGGGCGTTACGCGCGGAACGGCCCGGTCACCTCGTAGGTGATACCGGCCGACGAACTGCCGCTGGTGCCACGCTGGCTGGAGAAGTAGAGCCGCTTGCCGTCGGGCGAGAAGGCCGGTCCGGTGATCTCCGAGCCGGACTGGCCGCCGATGCGCAGGAACGGCGCCACGACATCGTTCGGCGTGATGATGCAGATCTCCATGTTCCCGCCGTCCTCGGCGACGAAGAGATCGCCGGACGAGGAACCGGTCACATTGTCGACGCCGGTCAGCGGCGCCGTACCGGACACCAGCGAGTCGTCGTAGGCCAGCTCGATGGTCCCGGCGGCCACGTTGTACTGCCAGACGCGATTGTCGCCCTTGGTCGTGAACCAGCAGGTGTCGTCCGCGTAGTAGCAGCCCTCGCCGCCGTTGAAGCGCTTGGCGCCCGAGACCTGGTTACGGGTGGCCGTGGCGCCGGTGGGATCGGGCACGGTCTTCCAGGTCACCGGGCCGCTGGTGGCCGTACCCGCGACGAGCACCTCAAGACGGCCCGACGACAGATCGCCCCAGATGGTCGGAGTGAAGCGGTAGAAGCAGCCGTCGGTGGTGTCCTCGGTCAGATAGATCGTCTGGCGGACCGGGTCGGCCGCGGCGGCCTCGTGCTTGAAGCGGCCCATGGCGTCGCGCCGTACCGCCGCCTTCGCGCCCCACGGGTCGGTCTCGTACACATAGCCGCGGTCCACCTCCTCGCAGGAGAGCCAGGTGTTCCACGGCGTCTTGCCGCCCGCGCAGTTCTGCCGGGTGCCGGAGAGGATCCGGTAAGCGCCGGTGATCGCGCCGGTGGCGGAGAAACGGACCGCGCTCGCGCCGCCCGACGGATCGATCTCCGAGTTGGAGACATAGATCCAGCCGGTGCCGTCGGCGTAGCAGGCGCCGCCGTCGGGTGCGCTGTGCCAGGTGTACGACGTGCCCGTGACCGGCTGCCCGGAACGGGCGATCACCCGGCTGGTGAAGCCGGCGGGCAGACGGATGTTGTTGGCGTCCGCCGCGCCGAGTGCTCCATAGGGGCCCGCGCCCGGCTGGGCGGGCGCGGCGATGGCCGCTCCGCGCCACAATGTGCCGCCGAGTGCGGCGGCAGAAGTGCCGATGACCGCTCCGCGCAGGAAACTGCGACGTTCCACTGGTCGCTCCATGGGGGTGTGGTGACCGTCCCGAGACGCCGGACGGCGCCACGGGGTCGCACGCCGCAGGAGCCTAGGGGCCGCGTATGGCCGGTGGTTGAACGGGTGGTGAGGCGAAGCCGAGCCGTAGGGCGCCGGCCTGTCCGTGTGTGTGTGGCGTACGGCGTTGGTCTGCCCCGGTCCGGCGGCAGGGACACGTGCGATACCCGGATGTGCGAACTCGTGCCACGTCCGTTGACGAACACCACCTCCGCCTCTACCTTCCGAACAGCGCTCTCGAAACTTTCTGTGAACTTTCCGAAATCACACGAGAGAGGGACGATCGTGAGAAAACCTCGGATCTTATCCGGAGTCGTGGCAGCCGTCTCGGCACTGACCGCGGCGACCGTCGCCCTGGTCGGACTCGCCGCTCCGGCGCACGCCGCGGATCCCGTCCTGCGGGACCTCGCCGCGGCGAAGGGCATCTACTACGGCACCGCCGTCACGTCCTCGAAGCTGAGCGGTACGTACGGAGCCGTCACCGGCGCCCAGTTCGACTCCATCACTCCCGCCAACGAGATGAAGTGGGGCACGGTCGAGCCGAACCGCGGCAGCTTCAACTGGGCCGGCGCCGACCGGGTGGTGGACTTCGCGGAGGCCAACGGACAGCAGGTACGCGGGCATACGCTCGTCTGGCACAGCCAGATGCCCAACTGGCTGGCCAACGGCTCCTTCAGCAACACCGAGCTGCGCACGATCATGACCGACCATGTCACCACCGAGGTCACCCGCTACAAGGGTCGGATCGACCACTGGGACGTCGTCAACGAGCCGCTCAACGAAGACGGCACCATGAGAGGCAGCAAGTTCTACAACCAGCTCGGCGAGTCGTACATCGCCGACGCCTTCCGTGCCGCGCGCGCCGCCGATCCCGCCGCCAAGCTGTACATCAACGACTACAACACCGACGGCACGGGTCCCAAGAGCAACGGGATGTACTCCCTGGTCCAGCGGCTCAAGGCGCAGGGCGTACCGATCGACGGCGTCGGCTTCCAGGGTCATCTCATCCTCGGCCAGGTACCGGCCACGCTCCAGGCCAATCTCCAGCGCTTCGCCGACCTCGGTGTGGAGGTGGCCATCACCGAACTCGACATCCGGATGACGCTGCCCGCCACCGACGCCAAGCTTGCCCAGCAGAAGGCCGAGTTCAAGGCGGTCACCAATGCCTGCCTCGCCGTGGCGCGCTGCGAGGGCGTCACCGTCTGGGGCTTCACCGACTCCGACTCCTGGATCCCGGACGTCTTCCCGGGCGAGGGCGCGGCCACTCCGTACGACGCCGGCTTCCAGCCCAAACCGGCGTATTACGGGATCGCGGAGGCGCTCGGCTGGACCGGTGACGGTGGCGGCGGCGATCCCACACCCACCACCGGGTGCGCCGTGACCTATGCCGTCCAGAGCCAGTGGAACACCGGCTTCACCGCCAATGTGACGGTCAGGAACACCGGTACCTCGCCGGTCAACGGCTGGTCCCTGCGCTGGACATGGCCCTCTGGCCAGAGCGTGACCCAGGCCTGGAACGCCACCGTCACCCAGTCCGGCGCGCAGGCCACCGCCGTCAACGCCGCCCACAACGCGGCCATCGCGCCCGGCGGCTCCGCCACCTTCGGGTTCAACGGCGCCTGGAGCGGCGGCAATACCGCGCCGGGCGCCTTCACTCTGAACGGGGCCGCCTGCGCGGTCGCCCTGTCGTAGCGGCTGGTTTTAGCGGTTTGTCTTAAAGCGGCCAGCCGTAGCGGTTTGTCTTGGCGAGGCAGAGGGCGCGGGCATGGGCGGGAACGCCGGTATATAGGGTCGCGGTCGTGCCCGACATACCGCTGACCACGCTCGTTCTGCTCTGTCTCGCCGCCGCGGCGGCCGGCTGGATCGATGCCGTGGTGGGCGGCGGCGGGCTGCTGCTTCTGCCCGCGATGCTGCTCGGCCTGCCGCACACTCCCGCCGCGCACATCCTCGGCACCAACAAGGCGGTCGCCATCGTCGGTACCTCGGGTGCGGCGGTGACCTATCTGCGGAAGGCTCCGGTCGATGTCAGGACGGCGGTACGGATCGGCCTCGCGGCCCTCGCCGGCTCGATGACCGGAGCCTTCTTCGCGGCCGGGATCAGCAGTGAGGTGCTCCGGCCGGTGATCATGGTGGTGCTGCTGGGAGTGGCGGCCTTTGTGATGCTGCGGCCGTCCTTCGGCCGGGCACGGCCGGGCGGTCCCGTCACCCGGGCGCGTACGGTCATGGCGATCGTGCTGGTCGGCGGTGGCATCGGCTTCTACGACGGGCTGTTCGGACCCGGCACAGGAACGTTTCTTGTGCTGGCCCTCACGGCCGTACTCCACCTCGATCTGGTGACGGCCTCCGCCACCGCGAAGATCGTGAACGTCTGCACCAACGCCGGCGCGCTCGCCATGTTCGCTCACCAGGGCACGGTGATGTGGCGGCTTGCGGCGCCGATGGCGGTGTTCAATCTGGCGGGCGGGATGTTCGGCGCGCGGACGGCGCTCAAGAAGGGCAGTGAATTCGTGCGCGGAGTGCTGCTGGTGGTGGTGTTCTCGCTGGTCGCGAAGCTCGCGTTCGACCAGTGGACCGCGTGAGTCCGGGGCGCGTGACCCGTGGGCGCGGGCGCGTGTGGGGCTATTTCACGCCGGTGAGATGGGCGTACGCCACGACATTGCCCTTGTAGCCGGTCTTCTTCGAGAAGCCGCCGCCGCAGGTGATCACCCGTAGCTCCGGCCGGTCGGTCGATCCGTAGACCTTGCGCTCGGGGAAGTCGGCGTTCTCGTACACCTCAAGGGCGTCGACGGAGAAGACGGCGGTACGGCCATCCGCCCGGGCCACTTCTATGCGCTGGCCCTTTCTGAGGGTGCCCAGCTTGTAGAAGACGGCGGGCCCGCGCGCGTTGTCGACATGGCCGGCGATGATCGCGGAGCCCTTGGCGCCCGGTGACGGGCCGTCCTTGTACCAGCCCGCGACATTGCGGACTCCGGTCGGCGGTACGTCCAGACTGCCGTCGCGGTCCAGTCCGAGCCCGAGGAGCGGCGTGTCCACTTTTATCGCGGGGATGCGCAGTGCGACCGGAGCCGCGGACGACATCGGGGCGGCGGCCGGTGCGACACGGTGCCCGGAGCGTGTGCCGGAGCCGGCGTCGGCACTGGAGCCGGAGCCTGTGTCGTCGAAGGACTCCGAGGCGGGCGGTGTGGGCGGAGTGACCTGCTTGGAGCCGTTTCCCATCAGCCAGACACCGATACAGATGGTTATGGCTATCGTCCAGCCCGAGCCGCCACGGTGCCTGTTGCAGTAATGGCCGTAGCCCTGCTGGTGGTTGTAGCCGTATCTGCTGTCGTAGTTGTAGTCGTAGTCGCAGTCGTCCTTGCAGCGGCGACGGCCGCTGCGGTAGAAGCTCATGAATCCAGTCCTCCGGATGAACGGTTCCCCGGGTACGGGATACGTACCAGGGAGCCTGGATGGGGTTCCCCGCCCCGGTCGGCGGTGGGCGTGACCAAGGCGTGACCAGGGCGGGGACGGGAGGCGGAACCGGTGCGGGGCCGTGGAGACCGGCCCCGTCAGCGTTCCTGCGCGCCGCTCGCCCGGCGGCGCAGGCGCAAGGTCCCGCCGACGGCGGCAGCGGCCACGACGGCCGCTCCCA
>NZ_FMDK01000027.1 GCF_900091995.1 Streptomyces sp. MnatMP-M17 | reverse complement strand
CCCCCACCCGCCGCTGCGCGGCCGAGAGCGGAAGGCGCTCGGGCCGGGCCGCCTCGGGCACCAGGGCCGGGCGCGCGGGCCGGCCGCCACCGGTCCGGTCCGCGAGCAGCTCCGGCGTCGGAGCCTCGAAGAGATCACGGATCGCGAGTTCGGCGCCCAGCTCGTTACGGGCACGGCTGATGAGCCGGGTGGCGAGCAGCGAATGGCCGCCGAGATCGAAGAAGTTGTCCTCGGCGCCCACCCCGGGCAGTCCGAGTACATCGGCGAACAGCCGGCACAGGATCTCCTCCTGCTCGGTACGCGGACCGCGTCCCGAGCCCTGTGCGACGGCCGGCTCGGGCTCGGGCAGCGCCCGTACGTCAAGCTTTCCGTTGTCGTTCATCGGCAGCCGGGGCAGGACGCTGAAGGCGGCCGGCACCATGTAGTCGGGCAGCCGCTCCTTGAGGTCCTCGCGGAGCCGGCGTACGAGTCCGTTCGCACCGCGCGCGGTGGTGGGCGCGTTGGCGTACGGCGCGACACCGTCCGCCCGGCGGTAGAGACCGGTGGTCAGGCGGAATCCGGTGCCGCCATCGCCATCGCCATCGGGGGCCGCGTCCCGGACCAACACCGCTTCGTACACGCCGAGTCGCGCGGACCAGGTGGTGAGTACGCGGTAGCCGAGCCGTGAGCCCAGCTCCCGCAGTGTGTCGGGCTCGACACCTCCCTCCGCGAGGCCATGCGGACGGCCCTCGTCCAGAGCGCGTACGGCGGCCAGTTCGCCGACCGTACGGGCGTCGGGCACACCGACCACACGCAGCCGCTCGGGACGCCGCTCCTCAAGGAGTGCGGCAAGGGCCTCGTGTCCCGCCCAGTCGGCCACCGGAGCGTCGGCAAGCTCCACGGCATCGCTGTGGCCGCGATGGAGGACGACGTCGTAGCGGTGCCGTGTCAGTTCGTTCTGGTGACGGCCCGCCTTGGTGCGCAGATCGACGTCGAAGCCCAGAGTGGTGAAGTAGTCCGGATCGATGAGGAGTTCCTTCTCCAGCGCCATGCCTCGGTCCACGGCCCGCCGTACGGTCGCCGGATCCGTGCCCTTCTCGGCCCTGGTGAGCTGGATGGCGGTCTGGAAGGCACGGGCCAGCCGGAGGTTTCGCACATCACCGATGAACAGGGCTCCGCCCGGGGCCAGCAGCTCCATCACGCCGTTGATGACATCGGTCAGATAGTCGATGCTCGGGAAGTACTGGATCACCGAGTTGATGACGCCGGTGTCGAAGAATCCCGTTGGCAGTCCGTCGAGGTCATGGGCGGGACGGGCCCGCAACTCGACCTTGGCCGCGAGCTCCGGTTCCTGCCGCAGATCCTCGCCGATCTTGCGGATGACGGGCTCGGCGAAGTCGGTGGCCCAGTACGCCTCGGCCGTCGGCGCGAGCTGTGAGAGCAGCAGCCCGGAGCCGACGCCGATCTCCAGAATCCTGCGTGGCCGCAGTTCACCGATCCGCTCGACCGTGGCGGCCCGCCACTCGCGCATATGCTCCAGCGGGATGGGCGTCCCGTCGTACGAACTGTCCCAGCCGGCGAAGTCCTCCGTGAAAATGGCGGTGTTGATCTCGGTGTACTCGGCGGAGTAGATCTCCTGCCACTCGCCGATCTGCTCGCGCTCGGCCTCCTCGCGCCTCTCCGCGTCGAGTTCGGCAGGGACGACATAGCCGACGAGGCGCTGTGTGCCGGGCGCCGACGGATCATCACGCGCGATGACGGCGGCCTGGGCGACCTGCGGATGCCGGCTGAGCGCGGTCTCGATCTCGCCGAGTTCGACACGGTATCCGCGTACCTTGACCTGGTCGTCGGTGCGGCCGAGGAAGTCCAGATTGCCGTCCGCTCGCCGCCGTACGAGATCGCCCGTACGGTACATCCGCTCGCCGGGCTCACCGAACGGATCGGCCACGAAGCGCTCCGCGGTCAGTCCCGGCCGGCCGAGATAGCCGCGCGCCAGACCGACACCGGCGATATACAGCTCGCCGGGAACGCCGTCCGGGAGCGGCCGGAGCCAGGCGTCCAGGATATGCGCCCGGGTCGCGCGGATCGGGCGGCCGACGGTCGGGGTGGGACTGTCGTCCGTACCGCCGCCGAGCGTGTTGATGGTGTATTCGGTGGGCCCGTAGAGGTTGTAGCCGTACGTCCCGTCGGTGTCACGCAGCCGGTTCCACACGGTCTCGGTGACAGCCTCGCCGCCGAGCAGGACGAGCGGCGGCCGGTGTCCCTCCAGCAGCCCTTCCTCGATGAGGAGATGGGCGTAGGTCGGTGTGACATTGACGACGTCGATCCGGTGCGTCTCGCAGTACGCCACCAGTGCCTCGGCGTCACGGCGCAACTCCTCGTCGCAGATATGGACTTCATGTCCCTCTACAAGCCAGAGCAGCTCCTCCCACGACATGTCGAAGGCGAAGGAGACGGTGTGCGCGACGCGCAGCCGTCTGCCGCCCGCCGAGGCGATGGCCGGACCGAAGATCTCCTTCTGATGGTTGAGCCGCATATTCGTCAAGCCGCGATACGGCGTGACAACGCCCTTGGGACGGCCGGTGGAGCCGGAGGTGTAGATGACATAGGCGGGATGCTCCAGGCTGAAGCCGACACGCACCGGTCCCGAGGGCAGCGCGGTGAGCTCCGCCGCGACGGCCGGATCGTCCAGCAGGAGGCGCGGGACGTCTCCTTCGAGTGTGTCCGAGACCTCGGCGGTGGAGAGCAGGAGCAGCGGCTCCGCGTCATCGAGCATCAGGGCGAGCCGGTCGGCGGGATAGTCCAGTTCCAGCGGCAGATAGGCGGCGCCGGTGCGCAGGACGGCGAAGAGCGCGACGACCATGTCGAGGGAGCGCGGCAGTCCGAGCGCCACCACTCGCTCGGGCGCGGCACCGCGTGAGATCAGCAGCCGGGCCAGACGGTCGCAGCGCGCGTCGAGTTCGGCGTAGGTGAGCGACCGTGTGCCGAAGACAAGGGCCGTCGCGTCGGGAGTACGGGCGGCCTGGGCCGCGAGCAGGTCGGCGACCGTCTCGTGCGGAACGGGCTCCCGGCTGGCGGTGTTCTCCCGTTCCAGGGCCTCTCGTTCGGCCGGCAGCAGCGGGTCAAGGCTGCCGACAGGAGCGGCGGGATCGGCCGTCAGCCCGTCCAGCAGGAGTGTGAACCGGTCCAGCAGGTCCT
The DNA here is from genome assembly GCF_900091995.1 of Streptomyces sp. MnatMP-M17. Classification (GTDB taxonomy): domain Bacteria; phylum Actinomycetota; class Actinomycetes; order Streptomycetales; family Streptomycetaceae; genus Streptomyces. Next base: position 8,358 of record NZ_FMDK01000027.1, on the reverse strand, counting down.
GCGCGTAGCCGCTCTCGATCACATCGGGACGGTGGGAGAGCGTGATACGGATCCGTCGGCCCGGCGTGACGACCAGGTTCACCGGGTAGTGGGTGGCGTCCACATTGGCCACGGCGGTGGCGCCGTGCCGCTCGCGCAGCACGTCCAGCCGGTCCTCGGTGTCGGCGTTGCGCAGGACGAACAGTGTGTCGAAGAGACGGCGATGGCCGGTCTCCGCCTGGAGGACGCCGAGGCCCAGATACTCGTACGGCAGCAACTCCAGACGCTCGGCCTGTACTCGTCGCAGCAGATCGAGGACCGGCTCGGCCGGGTCGAACGCGACGCGCGCGGGCACGGTGTTGAGGAACATCCCGATGACGCCGGCGACCTCGGGCACTTCGCTCGGCCGTCCGGCGACGGTCGTGCCGAAGACGACATCGGCGCGGCCGGTGGCGCTCGCGAGCGCCAGTCCCCAGGCCGCGTTCAGGACGGTGTTGAGCGTCAGTCCGTGGTGGCGGGCGATGTCGCGCAGCCGCTCGCTCGTCTCGCCGGTCAGTACGGTGTCGAGGCTCTCCGGGACCATCGGTTCGAGCCCGCGGTCGGCGGCGGCCGGTACAAGCAGAGTGGGCTCGTCCAGCCCGTCGAGCGCGGTGTGCCAGGCGCGGGTGGCCTCGTCGGTGTCCTGCCGGTCCAGCCAGGACAGATAGTCGCGGTACGAGCCCGGGCGCGACAGGCCGGCCGGATCGCCGGCGCTCTCGTACAGGGCGAAGAGCTCATCGAGGAAGAGCCAGGCCGACCAGCCGTCCCAGAGGATGAGATGGCGGCCGATCACCAGCCGGTCGCCGCGCTCCTCACCGAGCCGGACCAGCAGGACACGGAAGAGCAACGGCCTGGTGAGATCGAAGCGGCGTGTCCGCTCCTCGTCCATCAACGCGCGCAGCCGCTCGTCCTGTTCGACGCCGGGGACGCCGGTGAGGTCGATCTCCTCGATCGGGATCTCCGGATCGCGGACGATGAACTGCACCGGCCGGCGCAGCCCTTCGCTGGTGAATCCGGCGCGCAGGGCGGGATTACGGGCGAGCAGTGTCCGTACGGCGGCGCGCAGCCGGCCGGTGTCGATCCGGCGCGCGATGTCGAACGACTCGTGGACGGTGTAGACGTCCAGGGCGTTCTCGTCGTAGGTGGAGTGGAAGAACAGCCCTTCCTGGAGCGGCGCGAGCGGCCAGATGTCCTCGATACCGCCGGGAGCGAGCCGCTCCACGCGGGCGGTCTCCTCGGCGGTGAGTACGAAGGAGGGCTCGGCCGACCGGTCCGGCTCGCGTGTGACGGTGAGCGCCGCGACGGCGGCGAGGGCGGCCGGAGTGCGGTGTTCGAAGATGTCACGAGGGCCGATGTCCAGTCCGGCGCGGCGGGCCTGGCCCGCGACACCGATGGAGCTGATGCTGTCGCCGCCGAGCAGGAAGAAGTCGTCGTCGATGGAGACGTCCGTCAGCTTCAGCACGGCCGCGAAGATGTCGGTGAGAGTGCGTTCGCGTGCGTCGCGCGGGGCGCGCGCGCCGGCCCGTACGGCCTGCGGAGCGGGCAGGGCCGCCCGGTCGAGCTTGCCGCTCGGTGTGAGAGGCAGGGCGTCGAGGACGACATAGGCGGTGGGCACCGCGGGCGCGGGCAGAGTGCCGGTGAGCGCGGCCCGGAGCGCGGCGGCGTCCGGCACCTGGTTCGCCGTACCGACGACATAGGCGACGAGGACGTTCTCGCGGACGGTGACGGCGGCCTGGGCGACGGACGGCTGATGGACGAGAGCGGCCTCGATCTCGCCGAGTTCGATCCGGTTGCCGCGGAGTTTGACCTGCCGGTCGGTGCGGCCGAGATATTCGACCGTACCGTCGGCGCGCCGGCGTACCAGGTCGCCGGTGCGGTACATCCGGCTGCCGGGCGGGCCGTACGGATCGGCCGTGAAGCGCTCGGCGGTCAGTGGGGGCCGGGCGTGGTAACCGCGCGCCAACTGGACGCCGGTGAGATACAGCTCGCCGGGAACGTCGGCCGGGACCGGCCGCAGGCAGGCGTCGAGCACCCGCAGTCCGGTGTTCCAGACCGGCCGCCCGATGGGGACGGTGATGCCGTCCTGCGGTTCGTCGGGGCTGTAGGTGTGATGGGTGACATCGACGGCCGCCTCTGTGGGACCGTACAGATTGTGCAGTGGCACGCCGGTGAGTGTGTGCCAGCGGCGCGCGGCGGAGACGGTGAGGGCCTCGCCGCTGCTGAAGACACGGCGCAAGGTCGCGGCCCAGCCGGGATCGCGGGTGACATCCTCCGAGTTGAGGAACGCTTCGAGTATCGACGGTACGAAGTGCAGTGTGGTGGCGCCCTGTTCGCGGACGAGCGCGGCGAGATAGGACGGATCGCGGTGTCCGTCGGGCCTGGCGAGAACGACGGCCGCGCCCTCGGTCAGCGGCCAGAAGAACTCCCACACGGACACGTCGAAGCTGGACGGTGTCTTCTGGAGGACCCGGTCGTCGGCCCGGAGGCCGTACCGCGCCTGCATCCAGGCCAGTCGGTTGCGGACGGCGCGGTGGGTGACGACGACGCCCTTGGGACGGCCCGTGGAGCCGGAGGTGTAGATGAGATACGCGGGATCGTCCAGGCGGGCGGCGGTACCGGCACCGGGAGCCGCTTCGGGGGAATCGTCGTACGGCGCGTCCAGGACGAGCGCCATGAGGCCCTCGGTCTCCGGCAGCCGGGAGGCCGAGTCCGCGACGGTGACCACCGTACGGGCAGCGGAGTCGGCCAGCATATGGGCCACCCGGTCGGCGGGATAGTCCAGATCGACCGGGAGATAGGCGGCGCCGGACTTGAGAACGCCGAGGAGCGCGACCACCAGCTCGGTGGAGCGCGGGACGGCGACGCCGACGATCCGGTCAGGACCTGCGCCCTGGGCGCGCAGCCGCCGCGCCAGGGATTCGGCACGGGCGTCCAGCTCGGCGTAGGTCAGACGCTCGTCGCCGAAGACGACGGCCGTCGCGCCCGGCGTACGCGCCGCCTGGTCCTCGAAGGCGGCGGACAGCGTGGCCTGAGGGACATCGCGCTCGGCGCCGGTGAGCCGGCTCTCCGCCTCGGCCAGCTCCTGAGAGGAGAGCAGACCGATCCGTGCGACCGGCCGCGCCGGGTCGTCGGCGAGTGTCTCCAGGATCAGGGAGAGCCGGTCGGCGATGGCGCGTACGGCGTCACCGCTCAGCCGCTCGGCGTGGTGCTTGAGGCGCAGATCGAGCCGTCGGCCGGGCTTCACGACGAGGGCGAGCGGATAGTGGACGGCGTCGTGGAACTCATGGCCGGTGATACGGATCGTGCCGGACGGGTCGCGCAGATCGGTGTCGGCCGGATAGTTCTCGAACACGAGCAGTGTGTCGAAGAGTTCACCGCTGCCCGCGAGGCCCGCGATCCGCTGGATCTCCGCCAGACCGAGGTGCTGGTGGTTCAGCAGCCGGGCCTGCTCGTCCTGGAGTCGGCCGAGCAGCGCCGCGAGTGTGTCGGCGGGCTGCCAGACGAACCGGGTGGGCAGGGTGTTGATGAACAGGCCCACCATCGACTCGATACCGTCGACCTCACCGTCACGTCCGGAGACCGTCGTACCGAACACCACGTCCTGCCGGCCGGTGAGCCGGCCGAGCAGCAGACCCCACGCGCCCTGGACGACCGTGCCGAGAGTGACACCGAGTTCACGCGCCCGCGCGGCCAGCCGCCCGGTGGTCCGCTCGGAGAGCTCGATACGGATCTGCCCGGGCCGGATCGGTCCGGTCCCGGCCGGGGCCTGGACCAGCCGAGTCGGCTCGTCCAGACCGGCCAGCGCGGTGCGCCAGGCCGTGCGGGCGGCCTCACGGTCGAGACCGGCGAGGCGCCGCAGATAGGTGCGGTACGGAGCGACCTCCGGCAGCGCCGAAGCGCTGCGGCCGTTGCCGTGGCCGTGACCGTACGAGTCCATCAGCTCGCGGTGCAGAACCGGCAACGACCAGCCGTCCGCGATGATGTGATGGAACGTCAGGATCAGCGCGCTGCGTTCGGGGCCGTACCGTACGAGAGCGCAGCGCAGCAGCGGCGGCCGGGCCAGATCGAAGCGGTTGGCCCGCTCGTCGGCGGCGACGGCCTCGGCGAGTGATTCCCGGACGGACACGCCCTGGCCCGACAGATCGATCTCACGCCACGGCAGTGTGACACCGCGCGTGATGATCTGCACGGCGGCGCCGTCGGTGCCGTACTGCCGGAAGGCCGCGCGCAGCGGTGCGTGGCGGTCGAGCAGACGCTGCGCCGCCGCGCGCAGGGCCTCGCCGTCCACCGGTCCGGCGAGCTCGATGATCTGCTGGACGGTGTACGCGTCGGCCTCGGAGCCACCGGAACCGGAGCCGGAGCCGCCGGCGAAGGCATGGTAGAAGAGGCCCTGCTGGAGCGGTGCGAGCGGCAGCAGATCCTCGATGACCAGCGGGTCCGCGCCCTGAATCCCGGCGATCTCATCCTCGGTGAGGGCGAGAAGAGGACCGTCGGCGGCCGTCGGGGCCGACTCCGTACGGTCGACGGCCACGGCCGCGAGGGCGGCGACCGTACGGTGGCGGAAGACGTCCTGCGTGGTGAGCCGGATGCCCGCCTCACGGGCCCGGACCAGCAGCCGGATGGCGTTGATGCTGTCGCCGCCGACCGCGAGGAAGTCGTCATCGATGGTGACCGACCGCAGACCGAGCACATCGGCGTACAGCCGGCAGAGCAGTTCCTCCCGGGCGTCGCGCGGCGCCCGGCCGGAGCTGAGGGCCCCGTAGTCCGGTACGGGCAGCGCCTTCTCGTCGAGCTTTCCGCTGGGTGTGACGGGCAGCCGGTCGAGCGGTACGAAGGCCGACGGCACCATGTACTCCGGGAGCCGTTCTGCGGCATGGGCGCGCAGCGTCCGCATCAGCGCGGTGATGTCGCGGAAGGGCGCGGGCCGGTTGGCGTACGGGAAGGTCCCGCCCGGCCGGTACGACGGGCCGACGGGCGCCTCGCCGTCGACAAGGACCACATCGAGACGGCCGTCGTCGGCGTGTCCGTTCCAGGTGACCGCGCAGCGGTAGCCGTGCCGGCCCGCGAGCGTGTGGAACGCCTCGGGATCGATGCCGTCGGGCGCGGGCGTACTGCTGTCCTCCAGGGCGCGCAGCGCCGAAAGGTCCTCTGCGAGACGCCCGTTGGGCACACCGGTGACACGGAGCCGGACGGGCCGGGTGCGGAGCAGCTCGTCCAGCGCGGCGAGGCCGTCGAGCGCAGACCAGCGAACTTCGCTCCCGTCGGCGGCCGATGCTCCGGACCGGACCGGGCCGGGGCGGACCGGGCCGACCGGTACCGTCTCCCGCGCGCGCAGCACCACGTCATAGCGGTAGCGGCTCAGTTCGTTTTGGTGTGTGGCGCGCTTGACGAGTACGTCCGCCTCGAAGTCCGGCAGGCCCGGCAGATCGGTGAAATAGTCCGGATCCAGGAGCAGTTCGCCCTCCCAGCTCACGGAGCGCTCCACCGCCGCCCGCAGCGCCGCCTTGTCCGGGTCGTCGGGCGTGGCCGGCCGTCGGCTCTCGACGGCGGCGCGCAGAGTGCGCAGAAGCCGGAGATTGCGCAGGTCGCCCACGAAGACCCTGCCGCCGGGAGCCAGCAGCGCCGCGACCTTGCGCAGCACGTCCGACAGATAGTCCGCGCTCGGGAAGTACTGGGCCACCGAGTTGATGACGACCGTGTCGAAGAAGCCCTCCGGCAGTCCGTCGGTGTCATGGGCCGGCCGGGCGCTCAGCTCCACGCGCGAGGCCAGGCCCGGCACCGCGTCCACCTGGGCGCGCAGCGCCCGTACCGCCTCCTGCGAGACGTCCGTACCCCAGTACGCCTCGCAGTCCGGAGCCAGGCAGGAAAGGATCAGTCCGCTGCCGACGCCGATCTCCAGAACCCTCCGGGGCGTGCCCGGTTCACGGATACGGTCGATCGTGGCGTCGCGCCACTCCCGCATCTCCTCAACGGGAATGGGAGTGCCGTCGTACATGCTGTTCCAGCCCGCGAAGTTCTCGCGGACGGACGCGCCCTCGCCTCGGCCCTCGGATCCGGCGGCGCTGTAGAACAGTTCGTGGAGTTCCTTCCACTCCTCGACCTGTGCGGCCTCGTCGCCCGGCTCGCTGTCGAGCGAGGGCACGATGTACGCGGCGAGCCTGCGCTCGCCGGGCCGGTCCTCGCGGGCGACGACCGTGACCTGGTCGACGGCCGGGTGGCCGCGCAGTACGGACTCGATCTCGCCCGGTTCGACACGGAAGCCGCGGATCTTGATCTGGGTGTCGGCGCGGCCGAGGAACTCCAGCCGTCCGTCGGCCTTCCAGCGGACCAGATCGCCCGTACGGTAGAGCCGCTCGCCGGGAGCGCCGAAGGGATCGGCGACAAAACGCTCGGCGGTGAGGCCGGGCCTGCCGAGATAGCCGCGGGCGAGTCCGGCGCCACCGAGATACAACTCACCGGTCACACCGTCCGGGACGGGCCGAAGGTGTGCGTCGAGGACATAGGCCCGGGTGCCCGGGTCCGGGACACCTATCGGGACGACCGCGCCGGCCGGAGTGTCGGGATCACACAGCCCGAGCGTGGAGTTGGTGGTGGCCTCGGTCGGACCGTACGCGTTGAACATCATCCGCGTGCGCGCGTACCGGCCCACCAGCTCCGGCGAGACGCGCTCGGTCCCGGCCAGCAGAGTTGCGGCGCCGGGCAGTTGGGCGTCCTCGGGCATCGCGGCCAGCAGGGCGGGCGGCAGGATCATAAAGGTGATCCCGTGCGCGTTCGCATAGTCCGCGAGGGCCGCGCCGGGCACACGGAGCTCGCTCGGTACGACGACGAGACGTCCACCGGAGAGCAGACCGAGACACAGGTCCCAGAAGGCCACATCGAAGCTGGGCGAGGCGAATTGGAGCACACGGCTGTCCTGCCCGACACCGAAGCGCTCGGTCTGTGTGGCGACGAGCTTGGCGACACCGGTGTGGGAGAGGACGACGCCCTTGGGCCGTCCGGTGGATCCGGAGGTGTAGATGACATACGCGGCGTTCAGGACGGAGAGCACCCCGCCGCGGTCGGCGTCGGTGGGATCGTGCGCGGGACGCCCGGCCAACTCGGCGACGGTTTCCGGCAGATCGAGAACGAACCGGGCGATTCCGTCCTCCGACGGCAGTGCTTCGAGGGAGTCGGCCGTTGTCAGCAGGCAGACGGGCTCGGCGTCGGCGAGCATGTACGCGATCCGGTCGGCCGGATAGTCCAGATCGACGGGCAGATAGGCGGCGCCGGACTTCAGTACGGCGACCTCGGCGACGATCAGTTCGGCCGAGCGCGGCAGGGCGAGGGCCACGACGTGCTCGGGGCCCGCTCCACGGGCGATCAGCGCGTGGGCAAGACGGTTGGCGCGCTCGTCCAGTTCGGCGTAGGTGTACCGCTCGTCCTCGAAGACCAGCGCGACCGTGTCGGGATGCCGCTCGACCTGCTCGGCGAACATGGCGGGCCAGGTGGCGGCCGGTACGGAGTGCTCGGTGGCGTTCCGCTCGACCAGCAGCCGGTGCCGCTCGCGCGCGGTGGTCAGCTCCAGCCCGGCGATTGTCTTGTCCGGGCGGGCGAGTCCGTCCGTCAGCAAGGTCTCGTAGTGGCCGAGCAAGCGGTCAACGGTGGCTTCGCCAAAGAGGTCCTGACGGTATGTCAGCCAGACCGCGCCCGGCGCGACGCTCAGCGCCAGATCCAGCGGGCCCGTCGGCTCCTCCGCCTCACCGGCGCCGACGGGACTACCGAGACCGGCGGCGGTGCCGAAGGCGGTGTTGAAGAAGTGCCCGCCCGCGCGTGTGGTCTCGGGCCGCAGCTCGTCGACGAGCACGGACAGCGGGAGCCGGTGCTCCTCGGCGGCCGTCCGCACCTCGGACACTCGCCTCACCAGCTCACGGAACGACGGAGCGTCGCCGAGGTGGACATGGATCGGCAGCGCCTCATGTCCGACGGTGATGTCGGCGGCGCCGCTGTAGCGGTGCAGGAGCGCGAAGAAGGCGGCGAGACAGGTCTCGCTCGTCGCCTGTACGGCCATGCTCCGGCTCCGTACCGCCCGGTTGCCCGAGGGCACCGAGGGATAGGGACGATCGGTCGGCAGCGCCGTTTCGGCTGAGGACACCGCCGGCATGTCACGCCAGTAGCCGATGACTTCTTCGATACCGGACACGTTGGCCGCGCCTCCCCAAGCAGACAGATCCCCGGGTCGAGCCCGAGTCGCCGTCATACTAAGGTAAGGGTTACCTAATCACATAGAGGCACCTTCGGGAGCCCTAGGGTCTTTCGTTTGGATCAGGCTGGGTGAGGGAGCGCCCGCCGCGGGAGCGGCTG
>NZ_FMDK01000462.1 GCF_900091995.1 Streptomyces sp. MnatMP-M17 | reverse complement strand
CCGTGGGCTGCGGCGCGACGGGAGGGGGCGGCGGGGTGGCGGCGGCCTGGCTGCGCTTCACCAGTGCGACGACCTCGCGCTGGGTGCGGGCCAGGGCGTCTCGCAGGTCCGCAGTGCGCTGGTCGTCGCGGGCCACGTTGCGCAGCGAGTCGAGCAGTGCCGCGCCCTCGGGGCCGAGTCCGGCGGCGAGTTCGAGGGTGCCCCAGGGCGCGGAGGCGACGGCCTCCGCGACGCTGTGGGCCTGCTTGATGGAGGTCCCGTACCGGTCGGCGCTGGTCTGGCCCAGGTCGAAGGAGGCGAGGGCCTCCACGGTCTTCTTCGCCCCGGCCGCGCCCTTGCCCGCCTCCGCCGTGAGCGCGTCCAGCAGTTGCAGGGAGCGGCGGGCGAGGGCGAGCCGTCCGGTGTCGGCGGTCTGGTCGAGTCCGAGGAAGGAGGCGTGGGCCTCCAACTGGTGCACCAGGTCCGCCGCGTGGTCCCGGTGGGCGCGGGCGGCCTCGATGATCTGGCGGGCGAATTGGTTGACCATCCGACCGCGCCGAAGGGCAGGAGCCTTCTGCCCGAAGATCGTCTCGAAGCGCTGCCGTGCGGTGTCCCAGTCGGACTCGGCGGGCAGCGGCTGGCTGCGCAGCGCGTCATGGTCCTTGATCGCGGACAGTTCGGGCGCGGGGTCGAGTACGGTGCCGCCGCGTACCCACACCCGGTCGTCCATCTCGGCGAAGGCGGCGACGACGAGCCGGGCGAGGAAGTCGGGCAGGCCACGCGGGTCGGGTTTGTCCGTCCAGTCGGTCAGGGTGATCAGGGACAGGTCCCCGGTGACCCCCTGGGCGCTGGCGAGCTGGCGGAAGTGGTCGGCCCAGTAGCGGGACAGCTCGAAGTACGCCTCCTTCTGCTGCCCGAGGCGTAGGGGCCCGGCGATCCGCTGCATGAGCTTGCGGTCGGCGGCCGGGACCTCCACCCGCCCGTCACGTGCCTCGGCGGCGGCCCGCACATGGGTGAACACCTTGCGGGTGTCGGCGGATTTGACGGCGGTGCCGGTGCCGTCGGCGTCGAGGTCGGGGTGCGCCGGGTACTGGTGGGCGAGCAGTTTGCCCGCGACGTGCCGGATGCCGTCGTGCAGGCTCTGCCCGAAGGACAGAGTGAGGCCGTCGACATCGGGCAGCGGGACGAGGTGGTCGTCGAAGTCGGGCACGACGTCGGCGGCATGCTTCTGGGCGAGCCCGTAGGCCTGCTTGAAGGCGCCCTTGACCTGCTTGAGCAGAGCCTCACGCTGGGTTTCGAGGAGACCCTTGGCGCGGCTGCGGTTGTCGGCGTTGAGGTGGCCGGCGTACTGGGTGTCGAAGCGGTGCTCGTCGGCGAGGGCCTTGTCGATGACGACGAGACGCCGGAAGTCGGCGAAGCGCTGAGCGGACAGATGGGCGGGCAGCCAGGCGACGATACGGGACCGCTCGCCCTGCTGGCGCTCGCGCAGCCGCCGGATGCGGTTGACGTCCTCTACCGGGCCCCACTCGCCCTCGTCGAAGGGGAGGTCTATGGCGATACGCCAGCGGCCGTCATCCTGTGGCATCAGGTCGTGGTCCGGCAGCTCGTCCTCGTCGGCGACGTTGCCGAACACGATCTCGGCGGTGCGGGAGGTACCGCGCCACACGAAGCCGAGCTGGTCACTCAACTGCCCGTGCTCGACGCCCAGTTCCTCGGACAGCAGACGCCGGGCGAGGGCGACCCGGTTGCCGGGGTTGTCGTTGACCTGGGCGTTGGCGATGACGGAGTCGACGTCGACGCCGGACAGCTCAAGCCGTACGCCCGGGTTGGCGTCGGTGCCGGTCTCCTTGATCTCGGGGAACCTGGCCGCCCACTCGGCGACCTTGTTCTTGATGATGCCGACCTCGGCGCCCGGGATGGGCGCGAGGACCGACCCGTGGTTGAGGGCGCCGAGCCGCCGGATGGTCAGCTCGGCCAGGGAGGGCACGCTGGGCGCGAGCGCGGACAGCAGCAGGGTGCACACGAGCCGGTTGTCGCCGACGAACATGCGGCAGCGGTTGGCGCGCTGCGGGTCGGTGATGGCCTCGGGCCGGTTGACGTACTGCTCGACGTCGTCCTCGGTGATGTCGTACGAGCTGAGGAGGTAGGGCCGCAGCTTGGTCTTGTACAACTTGTCGGCGGCTTCGAAGACAACCTTCAGGCTGTCGGTGAACGGCTTGTCGCCGCCCTCCGCGATCACCGGGTAGAGGTCGCCGACGGGGATGAGCTGCCCGAGCCGGAGCTCGTTGCGGTGGTCGGCGAGAAGCTGACCCATCAGCTTCAGACCGGTACGGGAACGCTGCAGCGCGGACGAGATGTGGACGAGGGTGTCCATGAACGCCGGCGAGAACGGGTACGTCAGCCGGAACGACTCCGCATCCGCGCCGGTCGTGCCCTTCTCCGAGCCGAGGAGGGTGTCCCAGACCTGGGTACCGACCCGCTTGGTCTGCTCGAAGGCCGCCTCTACGAGCCGCTCCGCCTCGGCGTCCTTCGGCTTGAGGATGCGCGCGTGAGCGATCTGCGGGAGGTTGCGGTCCTCCAGGGTGATCTTGTCGAAGCGGCCGGAGGCCAGGTTCAGAGTGTCCTGGATGGAGGCCTCCGCCGCGCCGGAGACCTCTTCGCCGACGAGTTCACGCAGGTCGCGCTGGCGGGCGATGAACGACACGACGGGGATGGCGCGTCGGGCGTCGCCGCCCTCCACGAAGTTCGTGATCTTGCTGGCCTCGCGGGCCACGAACTTCTGCTCGTGGATAAGGGTCGCGAGCCAGAGGATCAACTCGTCCAGGAACAGGATCAGGCCGTCGTAGCCGAGCGACTTGGCGTGCTCGGCGATGACGGACAGACCGGCGTCCAGGGAGATGAAGCCGTGCTCGTTCTCGGCGGCGTTCTTGGCGAAGCCGGGGAAAAGGTTCGTGCTGGCGTCGTTGACCAGCTTCGCGCGCAGCTCGGCCGGGGCCGAGGGATTCCGGAGGTTGAGCGGGGTGCCCCCCTCGTGGTTCTCCTCGGCGGCGAGAGCGGTGTCGAGGAGCTGCGGGGTCCAGGCGAAGCCCTCGCCCCACTCGTCCGTTTCGCCGTCGCCCGCGTCGCTGCCGCCCAGACCACGGATGACCGCCTCGTCACCGTAGGTGGCACGGTTGGCCCGGATGTCGGCGAAGAGGGAGTCGGTCCGGTACACCTGCGGCGTCGGCGCGTCCGGGTGCAGCTTCTTGACGTGCGTGACGTACCCGCCGAGCACCCGCTGTTCGAGGGCCTTCGCGCCGAGCATGTGATACGGCACGAGCAGGAACCTCTTGCCGTCCGTGGTCAGCCACTCGTGCTTGGTCAGCACCGGGTCGAACTCGGTACGGGCACGGGCGGCCGGGTCGCCGCTGAGCAGCGCGGACAGCACGGCCATGAAGTGCGACTTACCGGAACCGAACGAGCCGTGCAGGTAGGCCGCCTTGGAACGGTGCCCGTCGAGCGAGGACTTGATGAGCGCCAGTGCCTCGTCGAAGTTCTCCAGCAGCCGCTCGGTGACGACGTAGTCCTTGAGCGCGTTCTGGGCGCCCTCGGGTGTCGTCGCCTCGGCGAGGGACAGCACGAAGTCCGAGGTGGAGATGTTCTCCTTGATGTCGATGACATCGCGGAGGAGGGGCGGCTGCTGGGCCATTGCGGGTCTCGCTCTCCCTGACGGTGGTCGGTGCTGCTTCTCGTACTCGGTGTCGTGCGGGGTCCGCCGCCGAGGCCCGAGGCCGGTCCGAGGGGTGGGGCGGGGCTCAGGGGTACGGATGGCCGGTGCGGCGGGCCGGCTGTCCTGGCCGTGGCGAGGACGGAACTGGTCATGCGGCGACGGGAACGGGAACGACGCTCGCGGCGTCGGCCGGGTCAGGCCGGCCGGGTTCGCGGCGTCTGCACTCTTCGTCCCCCTCGTACTGAACGTCACCCCTACGGCCTGCGCATAGCACCCTACATCCGTACTCCCATCGGCCCCGTGCCCTGTACCCTCGCGCACCGGCCGTGCGGGCCACTCCCGTCCCGCCGTGAGCACTACGGCCGCCATCGCCCCGACCGGTAGGCGTCCAGCAGTTGTCGGCTCGCGACCGTGAAGGGGTGTTCGGGGCCCAGACCGCGTTCCCGCCGCTCTACGACGTCGGTCATCAGCGCGATCCCCTCCTCCACGTGTCCGAGCGCGGCCCGGGTCCGGGAGAGGAGTTGCCGGGCGGCGAGCACGATCGGGTACTCGGACCCGAAGCGCCGCACATACGTCTCAGCGACCCGCTGCATCTCACGGTCGGCCTCGTCGAAGCGGCCCAGGAGGTACAGCGCCCACGCGTGGTTGTGCCGGGCGCCGAGTGTCACGGTGTGGTCGGGGCCGAGGGACCGATCGCATTCCGACGGCAGTGTGAGCAGTGTGCCGCCTTCCTCGGTGACCACTTCGGCAGCGGGCAGCATCTCCAGCAAGCTGGCGCGGGCCCGCAGGGTCAGCGGATGCGTGGGGCCCAGCGCCGAGCGCCGCCCGGCGACGGTGTCGCGGAGCAGCGCGACGGATTCCTCGCGTCTGCCGAGGTTCGCCAGCACGAGCTGGAGTCCATAGCCGCTGTCCGTGGTGTCGGGGTCGTCGGCGCCGAACAGGCGCTCCTGGACGTCCCGGACCGCGCGAAGCGCCGCTTCGGCTTCGGCGTACCTGCCCAGCCGGAACAGTGCCCGCCCTGCCCTGGAGCGGGCGGCAAGGACCGTACGGTGGTCCGCGCCGAGGAGTCGCTGTACGAGGTCCGCCGCGGTGCGGGAGGTCTCCCATGCGGAGACGTAGTCACCGGTCCGGTGCAGGGCGACCGACAGCCGCGTCGCGACGGCCAGGGCGTCGGCGGCGGACGGACCGTGGATGTGCCTCAGCAGGGCCAGCGCGTGCGGTACCAGCAGGCGCAGTCGCGGATTGTGCGGACCCGCGTCGGGTACGTCGGGCACGGCCGCGTCGAGCAGCCGGACGGCTGTCGTGTCGAGGGCGGGCACCAGGTCCGCGGGGGTCGCCGCCGAGACGCTGTCGAGCAGGATGCCGTGACTCTGTACGCAGCGTGTGGCGGCGGCGTCGACCAGTTCGGACAGCGACTGGTCGAGGAGGGCTCTGAGGGCTGTCTCGGTTCGGGCACGAGGCAGTACGGCGCCGATGTCGGCGTGGTTGAACAGCGTCAGCGGCAACGGCTCGGCGGCGAACCGGGCCAGCAGTCTGAGCAGGGCCGCCGCTTCGGGCAGCCCGCGCACTTCGAACGCGTCGAGGGTCAGCTGCCAGGTCAGGCCGACCAGGTGCCGGGGGTCCGCTTCGGACAGCGCGTCGGCTCCCCGGTCGATCAGCTGGACCCGTTCGTCTCCGTCGAGCTGGTCTCCGTAGGCGTCCATCGTCCAGGGGTCGATGACCTGGTGGGAGAGGAAGCCGCCCGCCAGGGTGAGGGCGAGGGGCAGTCGCCCGAGCCGGTCCGCGACCCGCGCCGCCTGCGCCGTCGTACCGCTGTGCGGGGCGAGATCGCGCAGCACGAGCGCGGCGTCCTCTCGGGGCAGTACGCCGATGTACTGCAGCTCGGCGCCCGGCCACCACCGGGCCGCCGCTCGCCGTGTGGTCACCAGGACGGTGCCGCGCGGGCTGGTGCGCAGCCAGTTGCCATCCCGCAGGATCTCCGGCTCGTCGGTGTTGTCCAGGACCAGTAACCAGGGTTCGGCGGAACGGTCGAGATACGTCCAGACGAGATCGGCGGCAGGCCTGAGGCCGTTGCGTGCGGCGAGCAGTTCGCCGTCGCCCGCCCCTCGGTCGGCGGCGACGGCGAGCATGCCGGCGCGCAGGCTCGCACGGTCGGAAGCGTTGACCCACAGGCCCACCCGGCCCTGTTCTCCGGTGGCCTCCTGGAAGAGGGCGCAGGCGACCGCCGTCTTGCCCGAGCCGCCCATGCCGTAGAGCACGTAGACCTGGCCGCCGCGTTCCGCCTCGACGCTCGCCCGCAGGCGTTCCATCACCTCGCTGCGGTCGCGCAACGCGACGGGGGGCCGGCCGACCGCCGGGTGTCGCACAGAGTCCGGTCCGCCGTGCTCCGGCCCGTCACCGCCGTAGTGGTGGTGTTCGCTGATGTGCTGGTCGCCCCGCGACTGGTAGACGCGCCCCTGGTCCTCGGCGTGGCCGTCCGTCCCACCCGTCATCGCTCTGCGATGTGCTGGTCACGTCCCGCTTGGTAGACCCGGGCCTGACCGGACGCGGTGGCGTGCTGGGTGATCTGCCGGGCGGTCGAGCCACCGGGATCGAGTTGGTTCAGCAGTCCGCGCAGTGCCTCGACGGCGTCGGGCCGGGCGACGAGCAGCCGCCGCACCAACTCCTGCCACTGAAGGCGTAGTTCGTCCAGGGTCTCCCGGTCGTCCGCCGCCACGGCGGCCAGCACGTCCTCGCGGCCAACCTCCAACTCTGCGGCGACGGTCTCGGCACGCTCGGGTTGCGTCCGGCGCCAGAGCTGCGTGACCCCGTCACGCGCACGGTGCCAGGCATCGGTCGCCATCAACGCGACCAAGGTGGTCCCCGCGCTCTGTGCGAGCGAGGTCACTTCTGGGTCCACAGCCGCCCCTCCGTTCACCCGATTTTCCGACAGCGCAGATGAAAATTGTCGCCTGCCGGGCGTTGGCATGATTTTCTTTCCGGCCAATATCATTCCACCCCTGAGCGACATGGGACAAGGAGGAATCAATCCTCGCCATTACCCCTCCAGTCCGGGTCTGACACATGGTCAGGCAGGCAAGTCGCACGCTACAGTGAGGCATCCAGACTGATCGAGGGGGCGACGGAAATGGCCAGGCCATGGGAAGCGGATCCGGACACGAGTTTCAAACAGCGCCTGGGAAAAACACCCCAGGAGCTCGGAAACACAACCGGAACTCCTGACTGCCCGGACATCTGGGAACTCGCCAACGGCGACATCGCCGTCATCGGCCGGGACCTCACCCAGTCACTCGGCAGGAACCTGCCCGACGGGGTCTCGATCGGGTTGGACGAACGCCTCGTGGTCATCCCCAGGAACATGCTCATCGCGGCGAAGCCGGACATCCCCAGTGTTTGACTCCTTCCCCGGCGGCGCCTCCGAACGCCTGGACCGCCCGATGTACCACGCGGACCTGGGCCGGGTCTACGCCGGCGGGGTCGGCTTCCTCAACAAGCTCGAGCGCGGACAGCACTTCAAGGAGCGCGGCTTCCCGAGCTGGGAGGCCTTCGCCGACGGCGACTGGGAGAGGGCACTGTCCCTGGCCGATGAGAGGCGCGAGGACTACGCCCAGGAACTCCGCCAGGCGTCGCGACTGGGCGTCACGCACCGCCGCCTTCGCGTCGTGGAATTCCCGGTCACGCCGTATGTGCAATGGGAGTTGTTCGTTCTGCGCGTACGCGTGGACCTGGGCGACGACATCAGGGTTCTCGACGCTCGCGATATTTCGAACATCGAGCGGAGCCGTCCGGTTCCAGAAGTAGTGATTCTCGGCGATGTGGCCATGTATGAGGTCGTTTATGACGAGGACGGGAATGCGGCCGGAGCCAACCGTTACACCGACCGCTCACTGATCCGGGAAACGAACGCCGGGTTCGATGCGCTTTATGAGCGTGGTGAGGGATTCCACGATTTCTTCGACCGGGAGATCGTCACCCTGCCCCCGCCCCGGGTGTCCGGTGCTACGACGGGCTCTGGCGGTTCGCGTTGATCAGCGAGTCGGGATGACGAGCGAGCCCGCAACCTCAGGAGTGCGCTTGCGGTGTCAGGACTGAGGTTCCTCCAGCTTGATGGCAGTGGCGTCCGCACCCTGCTGTTCAGCGTGTGCTGTGGCGAAAGGCCCGTGGTCTTCCACGACTTCACCATCCACAACTCGGTGCGACGGTTTCGTCAGCTCCAAGCTGGAGAGGTGCCTCTTGAGTCTCTTGGCCATCGGAAGGTAGGTCGCGAGAGTGAGCCCGCCGGAGACAACGGCCCCGACGACAGGGATGGCCTTCGAGACGCTCTTCGCGAAGGACTGCTTTGTCATCTGTACGCCGAGGTAAGCCGCGACCTTTTTCACTATCGGGTAGATGACACCCTTGGTGAGTGCCTTCTGGGGCAACTTCTTGGCGACCTGCTCCGACATCATCCCGGCGACCTTCCCCACAGCGGCGTTCGCCGACTGGGTGCCGAACATCACGCCGAAGAACAGCGTGAGCACCCCCATGGTCGCGTCATCGACGTCATCGCCGTCATCGGAGAACAGATCGGGCCAGCTGTAGAGGTACGCGAGCTTCTGCGCGATACGCACCATGTGGCCGAAGTACTGGGCCACGTCGGCGGGCACAGTGACGGGAAGGGCGAGGATGCCGGGTATCCCGGCAGCCGCGGAGAGCGCGCTGACCTTGCCGGTTTCGAAGCGGATGGAGTCGTTGGCCAATTTGTCGAGAACCTCGACAGCGATGCCCGCCGCTGCGGGGGTCTCTTCGATCGCCCTTCGGATGTCGTCCTCGGAGCAGTGGCGAGCCAGCGCACTTCGGAGGTACGCCTCCCTGTGGATACGCACACCCGGAAGCTTTGCTGCCGCCAGCAGCACCGCGGAGAAGCGCGACTCGGGGTTCTCGTTCACTTTGCCCGGTTTCATAGCAGGAACCTACAGTAGCTCCGCGCTCCAAGGACCGGACTGTCTCAGCTCCGTTGAGACCCCGTTATGTGCGTGACGGTGGCGTGCGGGCTGGGTCCATCACGAGTCGATCGTCGCCTGGGAAGGCGCCCGCCGTCGCGAACCGGCCGTCTCTGGGCGGAAGTTGACTGTCGTGGCAGCCTGCGCCGGCGCGACGCCCGGTGAGCGCAAGGAGCAAGGCGCTGCTGAAGGCTCTGCGGAGGCGGACATGCGCAGGGCCCTCGGCAAGCGCATGCCCACCGGAAGGCCCTGCCATCGGTGCCACTCCTGTCAGAGTGCCGCGAACTCGACGAACGTGGTCCACGCCGTGGGTTCTACTGCGAGTGCGGCGCGGGTTGTGTCCTTTGAGTCGCGGACGTGGACCGTGCCGAGGGAGGCGGCGACCTCGACGCATTCGCCGCCGTTCCCAGCGCTGTAACTGCTCTTAAACCAGACCAGCCCGTCCAGGCCAAGCCTGGGCTCTTCCCCGCTCATCTCTCTCCCAACAGCTTCTCGATCAACGCACGTGATTCTGCCGGAGTGTGGGCTTGCGCGCGCAGAGTCCCGTACGTACGTTCAAGCTCCCGGACTCTCTGGCGCTCCGTGTGCACGCGGCTGTCGCCTTGCACCTCCGCGTAGGTGATCCTGCGCCCATCCTTCATCTCCATCAAGGTGAACGGACCAGCCAATCCCGCATGCTCCTGACGGGAGAGCGGCATCACCTGGATCTCCACGTTCCGCTTCTCCTCGATGAGCAGCAGTTGCTCCAACTGCCCCCGCCATACCGCCGCACCACCGAGCGGACGCAGAAGTACGGCTTCCTCCACCACAAAGCTCAGATGCGGAGCGGGCCGCCGGTCGAAGATCCCCTGTCGTGCCAATCGGGCGGCCAACCGCTGCTCGATGACCTCTTCGTCCAACTGCGGGCGCCACATGGCGAAGACCGCCCGCGCATACTCCTCGGTCTGCAAGAGTCCTGGCACCGCCTGAGTGGCGTACACGTGCAGTACAACCGCCTCGGCCTCCAACTTGGCCGCATCCCGGAAGAACGCCGGATACTGAGCCCGAGCCACCTCCTCCTTGCTCGCGCTCAACACCCCACTCGCCTGCAGCACTTCATCCGCCTGGTCGATGAACTTCGGCGGCGGAATACGTCTCGCCTGCTCGAACGACGCGATCGTGGAGGCCGAGTACCCGGTCAGTGATCCGAGCCTCGCGCGGTCCATCCCCGCCCGCTCGCGGAACAGCTTCAACTGCCGTCCGAACACGCACAGAATGCCCGTCCCGACCTCGTACTCCGGCTGCTGAACCTCGTCGTCCACGCCGCAGCTCCTCCCGTACGACCATCGCGGTCACCGGACTTCGCCCGCCCAACGCACGGCCCAAGAACCGGTCACGCCCAACACCACGTACAAACGCACCGCCCACGCGTACAGCCCGCGCCCGTCAGCACGTCGCTCCTGGTCACGCTACGCACAGTCCGCGACCGTTGACCCCATGAAGTCAGCAACTCCCCCCAACGGGCATATGCCACAGCACCCCGCACCCGAACGCGGGTTCAGCATGCGCTTCACCTCAACACCACGCGGTGCCCGCCTCGCCCGCCGACTCGTCTCGCACCGCCTCAACGACTGGGGCCACCCCTACACGACCCCGGTCAACGAGACACTCACCCTCATCACGGCAGAACTCACCGCCAACGCAGTACGCCACGGCCACGTCCCCGGCCGGGACTTCCACGTCCAACTCACCCTGGCCGAGGGCACCTTCCGCATCGAGGTGACCGACACTCGCGCCGAGAAGCAGCCCCCGTCCACTCCCCCGAACCCCGACTCCGCATCCGAGTCCGGCCGCGGCCTGCTCCTCGTCGCCGCCCTCGCGGACGACTGGGGCGTCACGCCTCGCCCGGCCGCCCCCGGCAAAACGGTTTGGGCGGAGCTGCGCGTACGAACCGGAGGCCGCCCGCAAACGCACCTGGCGGCCCCTCGTCCGGCAGACTCGGCATCGGCGTACGGGCACAACACCAAGCCGTTTCCGGCTACTTCTTCACGGCGGCGCGACGACCTCGGGTTGCGGCCGGAGGTTGCCAGTTACGGAGATCCTCGTCGGTGAGTCCGTGCTCGCCCTGCTTCTGCTGGCGGTAACCGGCGAAGAAATCCGCCGGGGAGCTGCTGTAGAGCATGTCGAAGTCGTTGTGCCACTGGGTCAGCCACGGCTGGAGTTCCAGCAGGCCGGCGAGGAACGGCGTGATCTCCTCGGTGGACAGCGCGGTGTTGGTGAAGTACGTGGCGAGGGCCTGCGCCTGCTCCCGATGGTCCCAGCCGGCCCACCCGTACAGCTCGGGGGTGGCGGCGTTGGTCTGCCCGTAGGAGATGAACCGCTCCTTGGGCACGTCGAGCTTGCCGCGCGCCCTCCAGTAGGACGGGCGGAGGAAGTCGGCCGAGTTGTACTTCGGCGGTACCGGGATGGAGTCCCGGATCTTCCGCTTGGCAGGCTCGTCCGAGGCGGCGTCCTCCTTGCGCTGGAGGTCCCAGACCTCCTCCCAGTCAGCGCGCTTCTTCAGACCGGACGGCTTGTAGCGCAGGGCGGAGAGGAACGGCACGTGCTCGTCGGTGATCAGCTCGGCGACGACCTTCGCGAGTTCCTTGCGTGGCGCGTACAGCTTGGCGACGGAGACGAAGTCCTCGTCACGGGAGAGTGCGTCGGTGAGGCGGGCCAGGGTGAGGATGGTGGGCTGACCGTTCTCGTCGAACCAGTGATCGCGGGTCTCCATGCGGTCGAGCAGCCAGGAGCGCAGGGCCTTCTCCTGGAGTGCGTCCCAGCCCTCGGTGGCCCAGCGGCGCTTGTACTCCGGGCGCTCGATCATGCCGATGGCGCGGTTCGATTCAATGGCGTCGATGCGTTTCTGGACGATCTCGCGGTAGGGGGCGGGCCAGTGTGCTGGGATCTCTGTGATGGGCGTGGAGTTGTGCCGCTTGAACCACTCGTCACTGGCCTCGCCTGCGGCTACGCGGCGGGCGAGGACGATCTCGAAGGCGCGCTCACCGAGGGCCAGTGCGGGGATGTTGGGGTCGTCAGGGTCCTCGGAGACACGGAGGTCTTCCGAGTAGAGGTCGTAGAGGGAGTAGACCTGCCAGTCGAGTTCCTCTTGGAGGGCGATCATGCCGGCGCGGGTGGACTCCCAGCGAGCCTTGGCTTCGCGGAGGACCATGGCAGTGGACTTGGCTGCCACTGCCTCGGGGCTGGTGGCGGCGAGTTGCTGGGCGAGGGCGTCAAGGGCAGTAGCAAGGGCGGTGGGATAAGAGGCAGGAATGGGGAAGTCTTCAAGGTTGGTGCCAGTGAACTCATAGCGTTCTTCCCACGCTTCGCTCTGAATTCCGCGCCCAAGGCCGCTGCCACCCTTGCCCTGGCTCACCTGCTTGAGCCAGAACCCAGCCGTAGAGCTGTTGAGCAACCCAAGCAGCCGCAGGTACTCCTCTTCACTCGCCCCCTCCCGCAACTTGATCACCGGCGCATGCTGATTGTACGTCATGCCCGACCCATCGAAGTTTGCGTGCATGTGCGTGGCCACATGACTGAACGCAATCATTTCAGGAGTCTTATAACGTTCCGCGACCCATCGATACCAGGACCACCAGGGGATATTCGCCTCAAAACGACTCTTGCCCGAAAAGTCGGTAAGGCGACCCATGACTTGCTTGTAAACCCACAAGTGACGACCCCATCGAGCTTTCACATTGAGGGCGACAAGACCTCCGGTAGGAGTGTAGGGAACGAGGGCGACTGCGGCAGGATTAGCACCCCAGTCACGGATGTCCTCGCCGACGACCATAGGGCGAGTCAGGCTTTCCGGTGTGCCGAAGCGGCGATGCCAGTCAGCCGGCAGGTAAAAGGCATCATCTACCCCAGAAAAGCTAGCGAAGCCAATTTCGCGTGAGAGCAGAGCTGACAGACGTACTTCACTCTGCTCTTCAATCGCTTCGTTGATCTCAAGACCACCAGCGGCCAAGATCCACGGCTGCCGGCCGAAGTGCCGAGCGCGCTCCAAATCATCTACGGACACCCACTGGCTAACCGAACCCGGCTTGTCGATCTGCTCGGCAATCGACTGCCAGACCAGGCCCTTCTCCGCATTCTCCAGCGCCGACGGCTCCCCCTGCACGCTTCGGACGGTGCGAATCTCAGTCGATCGCCCCTTTCCAGCGCGGCGCTTTCCAACCAGGATGACCGTCGGTGTGCCATGCCCCGGGATGTACGCACCAGAGGTGTCGATGACCTCGGTCAGCTCGACCTCATGGGCGAAGTAGTTCTCGATGAGCTTGGTGCCAAACTCACGCTTCATGAAGGAGTTCGCGGTGATCTGGCCGACCAAGCCGTACCCGCTACCCTCGGCGTCACCCCACTTGGCCAGCTCGAAGAACCGCTCAGCGAACGGCACCGACAATGCATACTTGCCCGCGCAGGAGTCATACAGCTCCCGGTATAGCGAGTTGAGGGTCTTGTCCTTCACCGTGATGTACGGCGGGTTACCGACCACCACGTGGTACCGGCCCTGCTGCAAGATCCCAGGGTGCTCGTGAACGTCCTCAGTCGAGTACGCGAACTCCGCCAGCTCGTCCTCGCCCCCAAGCCCCTCGAACAACCCCAACTGCCGAGCCTTGATAAGCGAGTCCCCCACCGCCAGATGAACCGGCCACTCGTATCTCGCCGCCTCCCCCAGCGTGCGCACGCCACCGGCCGCCATTCCCGCAACCAGCAAACGGAACCGCGCAATAGCCACCGCGAACGGATTGATGTCCACCCCGTGCACTGAATCCAACGCAGCCCGCACCCGCTCGTGCACGTCCTTCCCCGGCTGCCCCTCCCCCCACAGCCGCACCAGCCGCCGAAACGCCCCCAACACAAAGTGCCCCGACCCACACGTAGGGTCGATCATCTTCAGTTCCTCGTACCCGAACTCCCGCACCGCCGGATTCATCGTCCGGTCGAGGATGAACTCCTCCACGAACTCCGGCGTCTGGAGCAGCGCGTACGTCTTCCGCGCGGCCTCGCTCAGGTCCTGGTACAGGTCACCGAGGAACCGCGTGTCCCACCCTTCCGTGCCGTCCGCATTCAGCGGATCGGTGAAGTCGTGGACGAGAACACCCCCCTCGTCCCTCCCTCGCCAGAACTCGACCAGCTCCCGCGCTCCGTCATGCGAAAGCGGAACCTGGTACAGCGGGTTGTGTCGCTTGTCGAAAAGCAGCCGACCCGCCTGCCCCTGCCCCAGCTCCTCGAACGCCTTCTCCAGCCACCCCCGGTACGTCGGATCCTCGTCCGACTCCACATACGCGTCGTACCGAGACTCCGCCAACTCCCGCCGGTCACCGTCCGACCCTGTCAGATACGGCTCCGGAATCAGCCGGTTGTCCTCACAGAACCGCACGAACACAGACCCCAGCACCCACGCCACCGCGACCTGAGTGACCCGCTCGTCCAGCCACGAGGTCCACGTCGCCGCCGTACGTCCGAGCTTGCGGGCCTGGTCGTACTCGGCCCTCAGCCGCGCACTGACATCCCCCAGCGCCTTCACCTGGTGCCCGAGGTCGTTCTCGACCGCCTTGACCTGCTGCTTCAGGTCGTTCAACAGAGCCTTGCGGTCGATCACTTGACGTCTCCCTCGACACCACTGGCACTAGCCACACCCTCACCGGACCCGCGATGGGCGTTGCCCACCCACGTGTCCGGAAGCTGAATCCACTCCCCCAGACCGGCCTGGTACGGCACGGCCACCTGCCCGAGCCGGGGCTCGCGCGAGGGGTCGCTCTGCGGGACCAGGAGCCACAGGCCCCGCCCGCCCCGCCGGGCCGCCGACGCCAGCCGGTCCAGGACGCCCATCGCGTCGTACCGCGCGAACACCCCGGCCTCCGTCAGCAGAACAGGCCCGGCCCCGCCACCACCGCCACCGTTGCCCAGCAGTTCCGCGATCCGGGGCTCCACCGCGCCCCACGCCGTCCGCGCGTACTCCGCGAAGCGCACCGCGCCCTTCGAACCCGGCTCGGCGGCGTCCGCCTTGAGCAGGGTCTCCCAAGTGGGCTTGGTGCTCGGCGTGACCTGCGCGTGGAGGGCCTCCAGGAACAGCTCCGTCACCGACAGCGCATCCGTGCCCAACCGCCCGGCACCCAGCTCCCGCACCGCGTCCCGCACCAGCTGCTGCCGTACGGTCAGCACCCGGTACCCGTCCCGGCGGGCCG
>NZ_FMDK01000446.1 GCF_900091995.1 Streptomyces sp. MnatMP-M17 | reverse complement strand
CTAGGGCCTGTCTGACAAATGATCAACGAGCGGGTGCATGCTCGGTCCAACTACCTTGCCGTCCTGACGGCAGCCAGTGATTCTGGGCAGGTGCCAGGACAGGGGAAGAGAAGGCGGCGGCAAGAGGACGCGCGGCAGCGGCTTGCTGCCCGCACTGCGCCGGATGCGGGACAGTGGGAAGTGGTCGTTGAGACTCAGGACCAGGCGGAGATGCGTACGCGTTTGCGCCGTCTTCGGGAGGCAGGAGTCGATGGGGAGATGATCCGGATCGATACGCTGTGCGGGCGCCTTGCGCTGCCGGCCACCTACCGGCTGAGCCGTTTCGTGCCGGACCCCGCGCGGGAGTCCGAGCCCGAGCACTCTGATCATTGATCTTGTGGCAGGTCGAGGTGAGCTGACGGATGCGGCGTGGGAGCGAATAGAGCCCCTGTTGCCGCGGGTGGATGGGCGTGGTCGACCATGGCGTGATCACCGGCAGGTGGTTAACGGAGTGCTGTGGCGGCTGCGGGCGGGGGCTCCGTGGCGTGATCTGCCCGAGCGGTACGGACCCTGGCAGACCGTCTACGAGCGGTTCGCACGCTGGGAAGCGGACGGGACCTGGGCGAAGTTGCTGGAACACGTTCAGGTCCGCGACGACGCGGTGGGCCGGGTGGAATGGACCGTCTCCGTCGACTCCACGATCAACCGGGCCCACCAGCACGCAGCCGGCGCCCGCAAAAAGGGGCTGCAGACGGGGATGAACTGGAAGATCCGGGCCGCTCGCAGGCGCGTCAGGCCCTCGGCCGGTCCCGGGGCGGGCTGACCACGAAGGTCCACCTTGCCGTCGACGGCCGGGGTCTCCCGCTGTCCATCGTGCTCACGCCCGGCAACGTCAATGACGCCACCGCCTTCGCCCAGGTCCTCAACAGCATCCGCATCCCGCGCGCCGTTACGGGCCGACCTCGCACGACACCGGCACGGGTCCTGGGCGACAAAGCGTATTCCAGCTGGGCGATACGCCACATGCTGCGGCGCCGGGGCATCGTTGCCACGATCCCCGAACGCCGCGACCAGATTGCCAACCGCCGACGGCGCGGAACCCAGGGTGGTCGCCCACCCGCCTTCGACAAGGACATCTACCGCAACCGCAACGTGGTCGAGCGATGCTTCGCCCGTCTCAAGCAGTTCCGTGCGATCGCGACAAGGTTCGACAAGCTCGCCGCTCGCTACCGGGCTGGAATCGTCGTGGCAGCCCTGGTCCTGTGGCTCCGCGAACCCACCGGGTGATCATTTGTCAGACAGGCCCTAG
>NZ_FMDK01000014.1 GCF_900091995.1 Streptomyces sp. MnatMP-M17 | reverse complement strand
GGACGTCGGGCAGGTGCTCGACCCGTACCGTCCGGGACACCGCTGGGCTGTGGTGGAGGCGCCGGCGGATGACGCCTCTGCCGCCGGGTGCTTCACCGATCTGTACGACAGGTACATCAGCGGAAGCGAGCTGCGGTCAAACTGCTCAGCCAGCAGGTCGTCGACCGCCACGGGACAGCCCGGCCTTGCTCACAGCAGACCTATGAACACCGCTCGATCGCCGTTCCGTTCGGCGGGTGCACGGAACCGTCGAACGTCAAAGCCGGTGGTCACGCCTGCCCAATCCGCTTCCAATGTGCCGGCTGCGGCTTCTATCGGCCAGACCCGTCCTACCTGCCCGCCATCGAGGATCACGCGAACAGCCTGCGGGCTGACCGCGAACGCGCAAGGGCCATGGACACCGCAGCCTTTGTCATCGACAACATCTCCTCCGAGATCACCGCCTATGACGAGATCGCCGAGAAAATGCGAGGCCAACTCGCCGACCTCCCCGCTGAAGAGCGCGCGGAGTTGGAGGACGCCGCGGTCATGCTTCGTCGGCTCAGGGCAGGCGGTGACCGCGCCCTCCTGCCAATCACCGTGATCAACCGCCAGGAGGAGAAGCCGAGATGACACCCCGCACCCCCACTGAGGTCCTCGCGGCCTCACGCCGCCGCACGAGCATCATCAAACGCCAGCGCGTCCTCGACGTACTTCAGCAGATGCTCGACGAGGGCCGGCAGATCACGTTCAGGGAAGTCGCCCGACAAGCGCGGGTCTCAACCTGGCTTGTCTATGCAGAAGGGGTCCGGGAGCGGGTCCAGGCCGCCGTCGACAAACAGGAGGCTAGTCCCGTTCGCTCCCGCTCCGACGGGCGGCTCGCCAGCTCAGCAGGACTCAAAGCCGACCTTGCCATGGCCAACGAGGAGATCAAAGACCTCCGAGACAAGTGCCAGCGGCTTCAGGCCGGCATGCGGCAGAACCTCGGCCACCAACTCGACCAGATCACCCAACGGCCGCTGGCAGAACGCATCACCGAGCTCACCGAGGCCAACCGGAAGCTTGAGGCGGAGGTCGCAGAGCTGCGGCCGCTGAAGGCAAAGATCCGCGAAGCAGAGACCGACTTGGCCGCCGCGCGAACCAGCCTCCGCCAAATGATTCGGCGCCAGAGTTGACGAGCTCGATTGACGCCACGGACCTCACGTCGCTCACAACCGCAGAGCACACCTGACCTGCACTCACGACAACGAGATCTAGATAAGTCCGTCGGCTGCCAGGTAGTACGAGTCGGACAGCCGTACCGGGTCGATGCTGTCGGCCGGCACGAACGCCACGATCTCGATCGCCTTCGCAGTCGGCGGCGGCTTGGCGGCGAGTTCCTCGTCGGTGACCTCGATGACCTGGTCCCGGGAGGTCTCGTAGCCCTTGCCGATCTGGTCGTCGCGGAGCTGTTGGCCGTCGATCTCGCACACTTTCTGGTAGCGGACGCGGCCCATGTCTGCCTGGTGGTACTGGTGGAACGAGATGGAGTGGTTCTCGGTCGCGGTGACCACCTTGATGGGGATGGTGACCAGCCCGAAGCTGATCGCGCCGGACCAGATCGCGGGCATGATGCGCCTCCCTGCCTGCGGGTTCCATGCTATGGCGCGGAGCGGCGGGAGGCATCCGGATGCATGCACGCCCGGAGAATGCGGATCCGCCGCCGTGCCGGACACCCACCAGGTGCCCGGCCTTGGCGCGGCGGGTGAGGCTGCGGGGAGTGCCGGGTGCGGAGCCGTCGCTCAGTCTCCGCCCCGGGTCATCAGCGCTCGCCCTGGAGGCTGGTGCTGCCGCAGTTGGCGATGGTGGCGAAGGCGTAGGCCTGGATCATGGTGGTTTGGAGACAGACCTTGGAGGTGGGGCCGACGAAGGCGCTGATCAGGTCGGCGTCCGGGATGGCGCCATCGGTCAGCCGTGCGGTCGGGACGACGTTGTAGACGTCACGGGCGTACGGGAAGGCGGTGTTCAGCTTGCCGGCGACGCGCGGCGCAACGCCGTTCACCCGAGAGAGGACCGTGACACCGTGACGGTCCGGCACCACACCGCTGGTCTGGGCGATGTACTGGGTGATGGAGTACGGGGCGAGGTGACCGGGGTCGGTCAGGACGGTACCGTCGTTCACTTGGACGGTGCCGTCGACGCATGAGCCGGGCGTCGTGACACCGATCTTCTCCAGGAAGAAGGTGCGGGTGCCGGAGCCGGCCTGCGGCAGCAGCGGCTTCAGCGTGATGGTCACGGGGCCGGTCGCCGTCGAGTAGGTGCGCGTGAGCGCAGAGGGAACGCAGGTATAGATCTGGGCGAGTTGGGCGGTGGTGAAGCCCACACCGTCATTGAGGAGGCTGTCCGAACGGAGCGCGACAGTCACCGCGTCCTTGGCGAACGGGATCCACGTCAGACGGGTCGTGGAGGTGTCGACCGGGCCCCGGGAGGAGCGGGCCACGTCGATGCAGTTCTTGGTGGTGCTGCCGGGCAGGGCCGAGAGGTCGGCACGCAGTGCTTCGATACCGGCCGAGGAACTGTTGGGCCGCTGGATGGAACAGTTGACGGCGCGGGTCTTGATGGGCGTGGTGCCCGTCGTGCCGTACGAGGCGATGAGCTGGTTGTCCGGAGTGTTGTTCGGGTCGAGGACGACTTCGCCCAGGCGGCTGATCACGTCCTGGGTTGTGTCGGAACCTACCGCGACGAGCTGGCGAAATTCCGCCGCGCCGGTCCCTGAGTTGATCGGGTCGGCCGACGCGGGTGCGGCCAGCAGGCTCAGACCGAGAGCGGCGGCGCCAGCAACGGCAGCCAGGCGAATACGGAACTTGACGTTCACTTCTGTTCTCCTCCGTGCGTACGGATGGCAAGCAATGGACGATCAAGCGGAATCCGAATTCCCGCGCTGACGGCCCGTCGGCCGACACCTTGAACGGTCCCGTATGCTCCCGCCGGAGAACCACCAACTCCCCTGGATGAAAAAGTTACGAAGGCATCTCCTAGGGGACACCTACACGGGTGCCGGCCGGAGGGGGCTTGCTACCCCTCCCCGGGCCCCCGCTTCTTCTTGAGCTGCTGCCCGTGACGCAGCCGTTCCTGCTCCTGCCGCTCGGCAAGCAGCGTGTTCCAGTCGCGCGAGAGTTCAATGAAGCCGGAACGTTCGCGGGCCAGCTCCCACAGCGGGTACAGGCCCGCGGCGGGCCATGCGATCCACCCTGGCCAGTCCAGAATGCGCAGCGGAACGTAGAGGGCCGCCGCGAGCAGCAGGTACTTCGGTACGAGGGTGCTGAAGTAGCCGCTGTTCGATTCGATATGGACAGGGCCCTGCTTCAGTCCACCCATCCCGTTTCGCGATCTCAATCTCATGTCCCCCCTTGGCTGGTAAGCCATCATGCCGCCGTTCGACGCGCGCATGTATGGGGCGCAGCCGCACACGCGTGCGCCCGCTCCCATGAGGAGGGCGGGCGCGTGTTATCTGGCCGTTACAGCGCGGGTTCGTACTGGACCGCCTGAACGTCCGGAACAGCTGATGAGTGGCACTGAATCGGCCCGGGACGCCCGCGTGGCCCGGTTGCGCCAGTCAGGCAAGCGGACAGCGTCACCAAGACCACTCGCGCGCGGAACGCTGTCCGTGACTTGCTCGCAGCCGGACAGCGGATCTCCTTCGCCCGCGTCGCCCGGGAAGCGAACGTCTCGACCTGGTTCGTCTACAACAGCCCCGAGGCCAAGACCGCGATTCGGGACGCGATGCACGAGCAGACCCATCACGGGGTAGAGGCAGCCGCGGTACGGGTGGCGACAGTGAAATCCACAAGGGCTCCAATCAAGCTGACGACCGTTCACACCACGCTCTGGGTGGGCGGTGTCTTCCTGGCGACCGCCTTCCTGCCCGTGTTCCTCTCGCCCGTCCGCACCCGGCGCGAACTGCCCGAACAGAAGACCCAGGAAGCGGCGCCGGTGGCAGCGCGATGAACCTTCGTGCGGCCGGACCCCGGCGCCTCCTCCGCCTCGACCACTCAGCTCCCTTGCTGCGGCTCTGATCCGGGCGGCTCCTCTTCGCCCTGCGTTCGTTCGGTTGTTGTCATGTACTTTCGAGGAAGTCTTTCACGAGGGGTGTGGGGTGGAGGGCGAGCTTGTTCCTGAGTGTCGTGAGGATGCCGGTTCCGCGTGAGGAGGCGACGCCGCCGAGGGTCTGCACTGCCTGGGTGGCGATGTGTACGGCGGCGTCGAGGTCGCCGAGTGCGAGGTGTGCGTCGGCTTCGCGGGTCAGGCGGAGCGCGGCGGTGCGCGGGTGGGGCTGATCGTGTGTGCTGCTCTGGTGGGCGGCGGCGATGGCTGCGTGGTGGGTGAGGGCGCGGCGGGGGTCGTGGAGGTCGAGGGCGTTGGTGGCGGCCCAGCCGTGGAGTTCGTCGCGGTTGATCCAGTAGACGCAGGCGGGTTCGTCGTCCGGCCGGCCGGCACGCTCGTAGGCGTCGAACATGGCGTGTTCGGCGCGCTGGCTGGCCAGGGTGTTCCCGGCGCGTGCGTGGGCGCGGGAGGCTCGTGCGTGGAGGACCGCGGTCATTCGGGGCGAGCCGGTCCGGGCGGCGTGG
>NZ_FMDK01000130.1 GCF_900091995.1 Streptomyces sp. MnatMP-M17 | reverse complement strand
GCTGCTGCTGCGCCGGCTGCACGACGACTGCGCGATGGCGCGGCGGGCGGTGCGTGCCGCGGTCGGCACCCGCTGATCCGTTCCACCGACCGGAGGAAGAGAACCGCGTCGCGTGCCCCGTGCCGACACACGGGGTGCGTGGTGCGTCGATACGGCTCCCCCTGGAACGGCGCCGCTCCAGGGCGACCGCCGCGCTCTCCGTTCGAGCCGTGAACCGGGCGCCGGACAGCGGGCCTTGTTCCTTCATTGGTTCACTCCACTGACGCGCCGCAGGCCGGGACACCACTGCCGCGAAACTCCAGGAAACCCGCGCTGACGTGGGAAATCGCCTCTGTGGCGGATGATTGACGGATCGTCCGGGAGCCGATACCTCTGTAGTCGGCCCCGCCCGGCAGATCCTCACGTATCACCCGTCACTGGAGGCTGCGTTGCAAGGTTCCGTCCCCCCACATCCGAGATCCCGCCGTGGGCGTGCACTGAGAGCGGGGGGCGCCGTGGCATCCGCCGCCCTGCTGCTGCCGCTGATCTCGGCCGCTCCCTCCGCCACCGCGGAACAGCCCGCCGCCGATACGCTCCAGCGCGAGTTCGCCGCGGCCTCCGCGCAGTACCGGGTACCGCAGAGCGTGCTGCTCGGCGTCTCGTATCTCCAGTCGCGCTGGGACACGCACAGCGGAGCGCCCAGCGTCACCGGCGGCTACGGTCCGATGCATCTGACCGACGCCAGGGCCGCGATCGCCGGCGCGCAGCACCACTCGGACGGTGCGGAGGACGCGCGCGGTGACACCTCCCGTCCGGCGCGGACGGTCAGGACCGTACGGACGGCCGCCGCGACGGCGCCGCCCAAGACATCCGAACTGCCCGCGCGGCTGCGCACCCTGGACCGCGCCGCCACCCTGACCGGACTGCCCGCCGAGGAGCTGCGGGAGAGCCCGGCCGCCAATATCCGCGGCGGCGCGGCGCTGCTGGCCGAGGCCCAGCGGGAGCTGGGCGAGCCGCTGAGCGGCGATCCCGCCGACTGGTACGGCGCGGTCGCCCGCTTCTCCGGAGCGGACGACTCGGCGACGGCCACGGCCTACGCGAACGATGTGTACGCGGTGATCAGAGGCGGTGAGCGGCGTACGACGGACAGCGGCCAGCGGGTCGCGCTGCGCGCGGTCCCGAAGATTTCGCCGGACACCTCCCGGACGGCGCGGCTCGGACTGCGTACGGTCCCGGCGGACCGGACGGAGTGTCCGCGCACGGTCGCCTGTGAGTGGCTGCCCGCGGCGTACGCGGAGTTCGGCGACAAGGACTACGGCAACCACGACAAGGCCGACCGGCCCGCGTCCCAGTCGATCGACTACATCGTCATCCATGACACCGAGGGCTCCTGGGACACCACACTCAAGCTCATCAAGGACCCGGACTATGTGTCCTGGAACTACACGCTGCGCTCGTCCGACGGTCATATCGCCCAGCATGTGGCGACCAAGGATGTGGCCTGGCACGCCGGCAACTGGTACATCAACGCCAAGTCGGTGGGTCTGGAGCACGAGGGCTTTCTCGCCTCGCCCGACGCCTGGTACACGGAGTCGATGTACCGCACCTCGGCGCGGCTGGTGAGATATCTGGCGGAGAGGTTCGACGTCCCGCTGAACCGGCAGCACATCCTGGGCCATGACACCGTGCCGGGCACGACCACCGCGCTGATCCCCGACATGCACACGGACCCGG
Organism: Streptomyces sp. MnatMP-M17; assembly: GCF_900091995.1. Taxonomy (GTDB): domain Bacteria; phylum Actinomycetota; class Actinomycetes; order Streptomycetales; family Streptomycetaceae; genus Streptomyces. The sequence continues at coordinate 7,499 of NZ_FMDK01000130.1, read as the reverse complement.
GCCCCTACTGGGACTGGGCGCACTACTTCCGGCTGCTGGGCAAGCCGTTCGAGGCGACCGCGGGCGCGAACGCCGATGTGGTGACGATCCGGCCCGACTACGCGTCGAACAAGCCGGTGTACACAGGATGCGAGCAGCCGAACCAGGTCTGTGCTCCGCACGGCTCGGGCGCCGTACGGCTGCACACCGCGCCGCAGGAGACCGCTCCGCTGGTGAAGGACATCGGACTGCGTCCGGGCGGCGAGGACACCACGACGGACGTCAATGACCTGGGGGCCCGTGCCACTACCGGCCAGCAGTACGCGGTCGCCGGGCGCCAGGGCGACTGGACGGCGATCTGGTATCTCGGCCAGAAGGCCTGGTTCCACAATCCGCGGACACGGCCGACGGCGGTGGGCGCCAAGGCCTCGCTGCTGACACCGAAGGTCGGAGCGGCCGAGGTGCCGGTGTACGGGCGGGCCTATCCGGAGGCCTCGGCGTACCCGGCGGAGGTGCCGGTCCAGACCGTCTCCGCGCTGCCGTACAAGGTGCTCGCCGGTCAGCGGTATGTCGTGGGTGACAGCGCGCCGGGCGAGTACTACTACGCACCGACGTTCGACACCGCCGGGCACCGGGTGGTGCGCGGCCAGGAGAGGTACTACGAGATCCAGTACGGGCACCGGGTCGGCTATGTGAAGGCGTCCGATGTCGAGGTGCTGCCCGTGCGCCGCTGACCAACGGCGCACGGCTCGCGCCGCCCGGCGCACGGCCTACGGGACGCGGCGTACAGGATGCGGAACACGGCGGGTGTCATCGGCCACGGAGGGGCCTGTGACGCCCGCCGTCCGTACGTTCGCTTCCGCGTGCTTCCAGGGGCTTCCGGGGGCTTCCGGCTGTCAGAAGCGCAGGACGGCGGCGATCCTGTCGTGGGCGGCGAGCGTACCGTCCGGCAGGAACACCACGTCGGCTCCGCCGTCCAGCGCCGTCTCCACCAGCTCGTCCACGATGTCGTCGCGTACGTCGTTGTGCCCGGCGGCCGCGGACGCGGGCACGTCGTCCAAGGGCACGAGATGGCCGTCGTGGACCCGGACCGTACGGCGGTAGTGCTCTTCGAGCGCGACCAGCTCGGCCCGCTTCTCGCGCACCGACTCCCAGACCTCGTCGAGTCCCGCGGCGAAGGTGCGCCGTCCCTTGGCCTCGTCCAGCCGTGTCAGCACCTCCTCCTTCTCGCGCCGCGCGTACTCCTCGATCACCGGCTGGAGTTCCTTGAGCAGCACCGGCGCGGGCCCGTCCACCAGACCGCCCTTGACCAGCCTGCCGACGGCCGAGCGGGTGGCGTTGCCCGCCTCCTCCAGCAGGGCGAGCGCGGGCGCGAGGCCGACCAGATGCAGCGGTCGCGGCCTGCGGGCCAGGACCGCGCCCACGGTGTCGTCCACGGACCGCAGGAACTTGCGGGTCTCCTCGTCGGTGAAGGTGCTCGGCGTGTCGCCGATCCGCTCCTCCCGTTCGACGTCCCAGCTCTCCTCGGGCGCCGCCATGGGAAATCCGTCCGCGCGGTGTTCGCGCAGCGACTCACCGGAGCCGCTCCAGAGCGTCGCGCGGTCGGCTGCGACTCCGAGCACCCAGTACGGGCGTGACTGCGCGGTGGCGGCCACCAGATTCCGGGTGAGATAGCTGTCGCTGAGGACGACACGCTCGGGCACCTCGCGCGGCAGATACCAGATCCGGTGCTCCTGGCCGTCGGCGAGGAGCAGCAGCCCGTCAAGCGTATGGCGCAGATCGACCTCGGCGAGGGCCCGGTCGAGCTGTGTCCTGATCGCGACACGTGCCCGCTTGTCCACGTCCGGGTCGGCCTCCAGGCGGTGTCCTGCCTCGGCGAGGAGATTACGCAGCCGTACGGCGTCCGCCTCGGCGCGGGGATCGCGGCGGTTGGTGGGCATGGTCAGGGACACGGCCGGGTACGGGCGCGGGCGGCGCAGCTCGCGCAGGACCTCCAGTGTCAGACCGTTGCTGCCGTTGTAGCCGTTGTTGACGTTATTAGCCATGCTGTCCCTTCGCTCGACGAAGCTCCGGCAGCGGGCGGACAGCCACGTGCCTGCGGGCCCCTGGCGTATCTCCATCGTGCGGGATACCGGCCGGTTTCGCGCGAGGTGTGAGCCGAGGTTTCGGGCCGGGCCCGTAGTACAGGGCATGGCCCTGTCCGGCGGTGTGCCGGACAGGGCCATGGGACCCGTGGCGCCTGGGACAGAGGCGCCACGGGGGCAGTGGGACACCGGGCGCTGGGCCCAGGGCTCGTCAGGCTCCCCGGAAGACGTAGGTCTTGCCGGCGATGGCCCGGAAGGTGCGTTCGCCGCCCGCGAGCACGGTGCTGCGCAGCGTCAGCTCGGCCGTACGGCTCGCCCGCAGGGTGATCCTGGTCGCCCGGCCGCCGGACCACTCGATGTCGAGCGTCGCGCCACCGCGCGCCCGCAGTCCCTTCACCCGGCCGTCGGGCCAGGAGGCGGGAAGGGCGGGCAGCACCTCGATCGGTCCGTGCTGGCTCTGCACGAGCATCTCGGCGATACCGGACGTGGCACCGAAGTTGCCGTCGATCTGGAACGGCGGATGCGTGTCCCAGAGGTTGGGCAGGGTGGAGCTCTTGAGCTGCTCGGAGAGCATCTTGTGGGCGTGGTCGCCGTCCAGCAGCCGCGCCCAGAAGTTGATCTTCCACGCCTTGCTCCAGCCGGTGCCGCCGTCACCGCGCGCGGTCAGCGAGACCTTGGCGGCCTCCGCCCACTCGCTGCCCGCCTCGATCTGCCGGCCCGGGTGCAGGGCGTAGAGATGCGAGACATGGCGGTGGTCGTCCGTCCGGCCGTCGAGGTCGGTCTTCCACTCCTGGAGCTGGCCCCAGGAGCCGATGCGCAGCCCTGGGTCGAGCTGTCCGAGGGCGGTCTCCAGCCGGGTGCGGAAGGCGCGGGAGTCGCCCAGCGTCCGGGCGGCCTCCAGGGTGTTGGTGAACAGATCGAAGACGATCTGCTGCGACATCGCCGCGCCCACCGTGAAGTCGCCGTGCTCCGGCGAGTAGCTGGGCGTGACGACGAGCTTGCCGTCCCGTGGGTCGGTGCGGAGATTGGCGAGCCAGAACTCCGCCGCCTCCTTCATCACCGGATAGGCGGTGGTGCGCAGATAGCTGGTGGAGCCGTTGAAGCGGTAGTGGTCGTAGAGCTGCTGGGTCAGCCAGGCGGCGGCCTCCGGGAACCAGAAGGAGGTGGCCCAGTTGTGGACTCCGGTGAAGCCGTACGGATTGGTCTCGTTCTGTACGACCCAGCCGTCCGAGCCGAAGATCTCCCGCGCGCTCACCCGGCCGGGAGCCCGCATCGACTCGACATAGCGGTCGTAGGGAGCGGTGGTCTCGGCGAGATTGGTGACCTCGGCGAGCCAGTAGTTCATCTGGAGGTTGATATTGACGTGGTAGTCCGCCGACCAGGGCGGATTGGTGACGTTGTTCCAGACGCCCTGGAGGTTCGCGGGCAGCGAGCCGTCGCGCGAGGAGGCGATGAGCAGATAGCGGCCGTACTGGAAGAAGAGCGCTTCGAGTGCCCGGTCGGCGGCACTGGCGCCTCCGGTGTAGCCCGTCAGCAACTGGTCGGTGGGCAGCTCCGGGAGCTGCTGGCCGATGTCGAGCGAGACCCGGTCGAAGAGCGCGCGGTGGTCGTTCACATGGTCGGTGCGCAGCGCGGAGTACGAGCGACGGGCGGCGGCGTCGACGGCCTTGGTGACGGCCGTGTGCGGATCGGCGCCACGGTAGCGCGGATAGGTGTCGGCGTAGTCGGTGCCTGCGGCGAGCACGAACCACGCGCTGTCGGCGCCGCTGACCGTGAGAGTGCCGTCCGTGCCCGCGGTGACCCGGCCGCCGTCCGTCCGTACCCGGATCTGGGTCTCGAACCGCAGCCCGTTGTCCTGGAGCGCGCCTCGTACTGTGAGCCGGTCACCGCTCGCGGTGGCGGTGAAGTCCTCGCGTGGCGAGGTGTAGCGCAGGGTGAAGCCGATCTTTCCCGGCCCGTCGGCGGAGAACCGGCCCGCGATCACCTTGCCCGGGAAGGAGGCGAAGAACTCCCTTGTATACGTGGTGCCTTCATGGATGTACGAGACGGCCGCGAGGGCGGTGCCGAGGTCGAGCGAGCGTCGGTACGAGGCGTCGGGGGCCGTCGGCGCGCCGGGAACGGCCAGCTCCAGTTCGCCGAGGACCTGGTAGGCGCCGAAGCCGTGCTTGGGCTGGCCGAGTTCGGCGGCGACCGTCTCCGGAGTCAGCTTGCCCTCGGTGTCCAGGCGCTCCTGTACGGAGGCGAGCGCGCCGGGCCGGGGCTCGGTCCAGTTGCCGTGGTCGTATCCGCCCTCGGCTCCGGGACCACCGGTCCACAGGGTCTTCTCGTTGAGTGTGAGCCGCTCGGTGGCGAGCGTGCCGAAGACACTCGCGCCGAGCGCTCCGCTCCCGATGGGCAGCGATTCACGCTCCCAGTCGGCGGCGGGCTTCTGGTACCACAGCGTCAATTCATCGGAGGTGTCATGGCCGGTTGCGGCAACCGACAAGGCCGGGGCCCCCAGCGTCAGGGCGCCGGTTACCCCAAGTGCGGACTTGATCGTGGTTCTACGGCTGATCCCAGGCGTCATGGCCCGGACGTTAAAGGTCCGATGACAGAATTGGCAATACGCAAGACAAATTCAGTTCACAGGGCAGCACGAGAAGGGCGGCACGGCCCCCGGTCCGGGGTCCGTGCCGCCCTGAGTCCGCCGGCCGACTCAGCCCTGCTGGAACAGCTCCGCGGGGAGCGGCTTCAGCAGCGCGTAGAGATCGTCCGTGATCGGCCGGTCCCAGCTCGCGATGGTGACCAGGACATGGTCACTGCGATCGAACTGCACACAGGAGATCCGGCTCTCGGAGAGCTTGAGACGGCGGACGATCAGCAGATTGTCGCCCTGCATCACCGGGATGTCCTCGCTGCCGACGACCTCGACCGGCTCCTCGTTCTCCAGCGCCAGCAGAAGCTGTGCCACCTCGAACGGGATCTGTCCGTCCACCAGTTCGCGGGCCGGTGAGCCCTCGGGCAGATTTCCGATGATCATCGCGGGGCCACGGCCGCCGAAGAGGTCGTACCGGAGGAAGACACCCTGGCAACTGCCGTCGGGAGCGGGCAGCAGACCGGCGCCCAGGTTTCCGGGCCAGTCACCCGGGTCCATGGCCAGGACGTCGAAGTCCGGGCCCGCGGGTGTGGCGGCGCTGCGGCGGCGGAGGAAGGACATCCCACCATGGTACGTGTTCGCGCCACTACTCAGGAGCCACGTGAGCCCTTTCACGGAGGCATGCGGAAGCTCCCTCGGGCGTCTGCCGTCGGTTCGCCGGAGCCAGGTTTCCGTCAGGTATCCGGGCGCCGATACGGGTGAGGTGGATGAGGCAAATGGTACGGGTGTGACGACCACGAGCCCCTGGGCGGGACCGCACGCATCCGGCCATCAGCCATGGGCGAACGCGCCGACCACGCACGGACCATGTGCCGGCTCTCCGTCGTACTCGGCTCAATCACCGCCCTGCGGTGGAGAGTCGGGGACGGGAGGCGTGAAAGCGCTCTGTCCCCCGGAGGCCGGCCGGCTCCCGGGGTGTCCCGCGCCGCGCGGCGGCCCGCGCGCGGTCAGGTCACGCGGTCCTGTCAGGTGAGGTCGAACTCCCCCTCACGCGCGTTGATCACAAAGGCCCGCCACTCGGCCGGGCTGAAGATCAGCGACGGGCTCTCGGGCCGCCCGCTGTTGCGCATGGCGATAAAGCCCTCGACGAAGGCGATCTGGACGTCACCCGTGCCTTGGCTGCTCGACTGCCAGTCCGCGTTGCTCAGATCGAGCTCCGGCTTGTCCCACCCCGAAAGCGGCTTGTGGGTGGTGATGCTCTCGGCCACGTCCTGCTCCTCCCGCTGCGTCGTCCCGGGCCAGCCTATCGATCGCCGTCGGTCCTCGACAGGCCACGGCCGAAGGACGCGGGAGCCCGGAAGTCAGGCGGTTCATGACCTGGAGGAATGGGCTGATGGCGTCATGGGCTGATGGCCAGAAAGACGAACGCGGTGAAGATGCCCAGATGGACTCCGCCCTGGAGCAGTGTGGCGCGACCCGGTGCGACGGTCAGCGCGCCCACCACCACGGTCAGCGCGAGCAGCACCATATGCGTGGCGTCCAGTCCGAGGACCAGCGGTCCGCTCAGCCAGACGGTGGCGAGCGCGATGGCCGGGATCGTCAGCCCGATGCTCGCTATCGCGGAGCCGAGCGCGAGATTGAGACTCGTCTGCACCCGCTCGCGGCGGGCCGCGCGTACGGCGGCGAGAGTCTCCGGCAGCAGCACGAGCAGGGCGATCACCACACCGACCACCGACTGAGGCAGCCCGGCCGACTCCACTCCCGACTCGATGGTGGGCGAGACCGCCTTCGCATCACCGACGACGGCGATGAGCGCCACCACGAGCAGCACCAGACTGACTCCGGCCGCCCGGCGGCTGGGCAGCGGAGCGTATGACTCCTCCTCCCTCCTCACCTCGCCGTCCTGGGTGACGGGCAGGAAGTAGTCGCGGTGGCGCACCGTCTGTACGGCGACGAACAGCCCGTACAGGATCAGCGAGGCGACCGCGGCGAAGCCGAGCTGCGCCGACGAGAACTGGCGCCCGGGCCGGCTGGTGGTGAAGGTGGGAAGCACCAGGGTGAGGGTGGCCAAGGTCGCGACGGTGGCCAGCGCGGCGCCCGTGCCCTCGGGATTGAACACGGCGATCCTGCTGCGGAGCGCACCGACCAGCAGACAGAGTCCGAGGATGCCGTTGCAGGTGATCATGACGGCGGCGAAGACGGTGTCCCGGGCGAGCGTGGCGGACTTGGCGCCGCCGTCGACCATCAGGGTGACGATGAGCGCGACTTCGATGACGGTGACGGCGACGGCCAGTACGAGTGAGCCGAACGGTTCCCCGACCCGGTAGGCGACGACCTCGGCGTGGTGCACGGCCGCGAGCACCGCGCTCGCGAGACAGAGGGCGACCAGGGCGACCGCGAAGCCGGGCAGGGAGCGTCCCCAGCTCAGTACGAGGGCGACCACCGCGAGCAGAGGCACCACCACGGTCCACCGGGACATCAGTGACCTGATGGTGTCGCTCGTCGTCATGCGCCTCACGCTGCCAGAACCACCGGAGGTACGCGCGGTGGGCTGCGCCGGACGGCGTCCGTGGACCGCTTCCGGTGATGCGGTGTCAGTTCGGGCGTGGTATGGGGCTCGGCCTGGTGTCGAGGCCGTTGTCCACAGGGCAGCGGGGAAGGGTTGACAGCGCACAGGTCCCGCAAGAAAGTTTCAGGAGTCGATCGAGATCCCGAAAGATACTTTCAGGGGAGGGCTTCCTGATGGCACAGGACGGTACGGGCGACGGGATCAGCCGGCGCGGGCTGGGCGGCGGAGTGCTGGCGCTGGGCGGCGCGCTCGCGCTGGCGCCGATCCCGTTCGCCGAGAGCGTGGCCCGCGC
>NZ_FMDK01000269.1 GCF_900091995.1 Streptomyces sp. MnatMP-M17 | reverse complement strand
GCGGGAGCGGCTCGTCCGCCGGGCCGTCCTCGCCCGTACGGTCCTGCTCGCCCGGCCTGGTGACGGACAGCGGTCCGGAGTCCGCCTGGTCGGAACCGGCGCGCGTGTCTCCCTCGGCGTTTTCGGCGTCCTCGCTTGAGGGCCGGCCGCTCCGGCCGCTGCTGGTCTGCTGGGCCAGCCAGATGGCGTCGCAGAGCTGTTCGGCGTCGGGATCGAGACCGGCCTCGCGCAGCCGGGCGACGAGCGCGGTGAGCAGCGCGCCGTCGTAGGGCGGCCGGCTCCCGGCCACGGGAGGCCGCTCCGGGGCATGCCCGCGTCCCGGTTCCGGCTCGCTGTCCGGGCCGTGCCGTACCGTGACGTCGGGCATCAGCGCATCACCTCGGCCGGTCGAGTCGCTGGATGAGCAGGTCGGCGAGCCGGTCCCGGCCTGCCGGGGCGGCGGCGTCGGTGAGATAAATGGCGTTCAGAAGCTGGTCGGTGGAGATCAGTTCGCTGCGCGAGCGCTCCAGGAAGTGGGCGATGAGATCGTCGCCCGCGCGTGCCGCCTCGTCGCCGAGATGGGCCCGTACGAAGGTGGCGAGCCGCTGGTGGTCCGGGCGGCCCAGTTCGAGATGGATACACCGGCGCATCAGCGGCGCCGGGAAGTCGCGCTCTCCGTTGCTGGTGAGGACGACGAACGGGAAGGCCTTGCACTGCACCCGGCCGCCCTTCACCTTCACCTTCGTACCGTCGTCGGTGAGCACCTCGGCCTCGCCGTCGGGCAGCCGGTCGGCGATGCGCTCCAGCTCCGGTATGCCGAACTCGCCCTCCTCCAGCACATTGAGCAGATCGTTCGGCAGGTCGATGTCGCTCTTGTCGAGCTCGTCGATGAGCAGGACGCGAGGCAGCGCGGAGGGCAGCAGGGCGGTGCCGAGCGGGCCGAGACGGATATAGCTGCCGATGTCCGCCGACGGATCCTGGTACCGCGCGCCGCCCGAGTCGCCTGAGCCGTCCGCACCACCCGCACCGCCCGCACCACTTGCATCGCCCGTACCGTCCGGCTCCGACGAGGCGCGGTGCGCGGCGAGCTGCACATCCTGGAGCCGGGCGATCGCGTCGTAGTGGTAGAGCCCGTCCAGCAGCGTGGAGCGGCTGACGATGGGCCAGCGCAGCACCCGGCCGAGCCCCAGCTCATGGGCGACGGAGTGGGCCAGGGTGCTCTTGCCCGCGCCGGGACTCCCGGTGACCAGCAGCGGACGCCTCAGATAGAGCGCGGCGTTGATCATCTCCAGCTCTTCCGCGCCCGGCCGGTGCAGCTCCGCCTCATGCCGGTAGCCGCCGAGCCGACGGTCCGCTGAGCCGTTCGACGAGGTGTCGTCACCGCCCGCGAAGTCCCGCCAGGGCGGTGGCGGCGGAAGCTGGTTGATGCCTCCGTGCGGTTCGCCGGCCCCTCGGTAGATGAGCCACTCGCCGGGTTCACTCATCACGTGTTCCTCATCGTCACTCGTCCGCCTGGGCGGTCTCGGGCAGTCGGGAGGGCAGTCGGAAGGGCCGGACGCGCATCGCCGCAAGGACAACGTGCATCACCGTAGCGATCCGCCGCCGCGCCCGTAAGAGGCCCAATAGGCCCTGAGCGTCCGTCCGCGAGGCCGTTCACGGCGCCTCCAGGAGCTGTCCCGATCCGGGCAGAGGGTGGTGCGGATCGTCGTAGTAGAGCGCCACGCCGTCCGACCAGAACATCTCCGCACGGCCCGCGCGCACTCCGCATCTCAGCTCCTGGATCCTGCGCGGGAGCTGATCGGCGGTCCCCGCCTCGGCGACGGTGTCCAGCGCGCGGCGGTGGAAATCCGCGCAGACCATGCCCGGCCGGTCCTCGCCACGGCGCAGCAGGGCGATATGGAAGCCGCCCCGCACCACCCGGCCCAGCCCGGCCACGGTCTCGCCGTCCGGCCCGTCGCCGTACCGGCAGAGCACCGGCACGGTCTCGTACGCCAGCGCCCGCAGATCCTCCTCCGTCGGTACGGGTACCCGCAGTCCGTCCTCGCAGTCGATGATCTCGCCGCGCATCGCCACGCTCCAGGTGCGGTTCCACCGGGCCCGGTGCTCACGCGTCTCGTCCTCCGAGAGCGGCGGACCGGGATTCGAGCAGCGGACCACCACCGGGCGTACGGTGCCGAGCGGCGGCTCGTCGGGCGACAGCTGCCAGCGGTCGACCTCCAGACCGAGCTGCGCCTGGACGACGGCGACCTGGAGCACGGCCGGGCTGTCCGGTTCGTCGCACCGCCGGAACGCCTCGGCCAGCGGCGCGGTGAGCCTGGCCGGCAGGTCCTTCGCCACCGTGCCCCGGCTGTCCTCCTTGACGGGCACCACCTCGCCGGTGTGCCGGGCGACACCGACGCGCCAGTCGTAGCTGTCCCGCTCCCAGCCGCGCGGCTCCAGCTCCAGCAGGACGAAGGAGCCCTCGCCCTCCACCGGCCGCTCTCCGTACGCCGGCGACGCGCGCCGCTGCGCGCGGTCGGTGCGGTAGCGGGCCGCGGACCAGAGCTGGGTGATCTCGTTGCGGAACTCGCGCGAGAGCCGGTCGTCGGCGATCCACTTCACCCAGTTCCACAGCGCCTCCTCGGCCGCCGCCGTGGAGTGGGTGACATAAGGGCGCTCGGCGGAGATGACGCTCATGCAGTAGCGCAGGACGAGTTCGAGCGCGGCCTCGCCGCCTCTGGTCTCGTACAGCGCGCCGAGCCCGTCCCGCCAGCTCCGCGGCGCCGGATAGCGGTCGACCGAGTGCACGTTCGGCAGGCGGACCAGCAGATCGAGCAGGCTGCGGGTGGAGACCGGCGGCGGCAGCTCGGCGAGTCTGCCGAGCAGGATGATGCGCTGCTGCGGAGTGAGCGCGCGGTCGGCGCCCGCGCCGAGTCCGCTCTGCACATCGGCCCAGGTGCGGCCGGTGCCCACCCGGTTGGTGTGGCGGTCCGCGTGATAGCGGTCATGGGCATGGAACACGGCCTGGTAGTCGTCGTCCGACTCGGCCGTGGCCATCGTGGCGGGCACGGGCAGCGAACGGAGCTGCTCGATACCGATCGAGGTGCCGCCGAGGCCGCCGACGAGCTGCGACTTGAGCACACCGACCACCTCGCCGCGCGCCGGATCGATGGCGGGCCCGCCGGAGATCCCCGGCGGCAGCAGATCGCCGCCGAGCCGGATCTGCTCGTCCGGATCGCCCCAGCCGCCGAGCGTGCCCTGCACGGTGCAGTAGCCGCTGAGCCGCTTGAGCCGGCCGCCCACGTCCGTCCAGCCGGAGTAGAGCACCTGCCCGCCGCCGAAGAAGGCCGCGGGCCGCTCCGTGACATACACACAGGGATGCTCGACCGGCCGGCGGAGCCTGATGAGCGCCAGATCGGGTCCCGGCCAGCTCCCGGGCGTGCCGAACGAGCGTGCCGCGAGCGCGTCGCGCGGCGGCTCGGGAAGCGCCGCGACCACGGAGCCCTGCACCGACGACTCGCCCTCGCCGCTGCCGGGGCCGATCTCGAAGACCACGGTCACCTCCCGCCCCTCCCCCTGCATCGCCACATGGGCGCAAGTGAGCACCCAGCTCGGGGCGATGAAGAAGCCGCTCCCCAGGAAGCCGCCGCCTGGTCCATCAGGGGCATACCCGGACACCGGGCCATGGATGCGCACGGTCGCCGCCGCGACGAGGTCCTTGAGCGCACGCTGGGTCTCGCCCGAGGCGCCCGGCGCACCCCGGCCGAACCCGTCGATCACGGTCCGCTCCCGGCCGGAGGCGTGAGCCCGCCCGGATGCGCCGGTGCGCCCGGTGGTGCGCCCCCGGGCACCTCCCCGTCGGACTGCGGCCCTCCGGAAGGCGTCCCGGACGGTGTCCCGGGCGGCGTGCCCGTGGACGGTGCCACGGCCTGCGGAGGTACGAGCGGCGGCACCGACAGATCGGGCGGTCCGCCGTTGTTCCAGGTGAGGGTCACCTTGATCGCCCCCTTGGCCTCGCCGTCCGCGAGGAGTCCCACGACCTTGCCGGACTTGGCGGTCAGTTCGATACCGAACTCGATGCTGACCTCGTCGGGCCGCACCGCCCTCAGCGGTGCCGCCAGCGACCGCGCGACGCTGGTGACCACTCCGTTCAGACTCTCCACCCGCGCCTGCACCTGCTCGGCGAATCCCGTGTCCGAGTAGGTCAGGCCGCCGGAGGGCCGCCTCAGCTCCTCGGCACCCGAGATCCGCGCCCAGACAGGCGTGCCGTCCGGCATCTCGACGCGGGTGATACGGACCTCTCCGTCCTCCATGACGCCCCCGTTCCCCCAATTCCCCGCAGGTTAACGGCAGTACGGAGCCGAAGCGAGGCAATGGAGGAGGACGGCGATTCGCCGCCGCCCGGTTCCCGGCGGGCCCGGACGGCCGGGAGGCCGGGCCCACGGCCACCGCACCGCCCTTCACCAGGCATTAGGCTGTTCGCCATGTACTTCACCGACCGTGGGATCGAGGAACTGGAGAAGCGGCGCGGCGAGGAGGAGGTCACTTTCGAGTGGCTGGCCGAGCAACTCCGTACGTTCGTCGACCTCAATCCCGACTTCGAGGTGCCGGTCGAACGGCTGGCGACATGGCTGGCCCGGCTGGACGACGAGGACTACCTGAACGACGACGCCGAGGACGGGTAAACGCCTGGCACGGTCCGGCGCGCAGCCGGTCGTACGCGAGCGTCAGCATCCCTTGCGCGATCAGCAGGGCACCGGCGAAGGCCCACCCGGCGCTGTGGCGGCGCGCCGCCCAGAGCGTGAGCGGGACACCGGCCGCGAGCTGGCCCGCACCGGCCAGCCGGGCCCGTGGTCCGCGCAGCCAGGGCCCGAGCGGCCCGTCCTCCACGACATCCAGCTCGGCCCGTACGGTGTCGCGCCAGCCCGCCCACTCCACCTGCTCGGCGCCCGGCTGGACACGCGCCACCTCGCGCAGCCGGTCGGCCGGTTCACCGGGACCGAGCCCGACCGGGAGCACGACACCGGCCCGGGAGAGATACGCGGCGAAGGCGAGCAGCCGGTCCCGGGAGTCGGCCTCCGGGTCCTGACGGGTCAGCGGTTCCAGGGCCGGGAGGTCCAGTACGGGATCGAGGCCGAGACGGGCCGTGAACGTACGCATCGCCTCGTCCTCGCCCACCGGTGTGCCGTCCGCCAGCCAGACATAGCCGACCGTGCGCCGGAAGCCGGCCGCCAGGGTGTATCCGGCGCGGTCAGCGTCCCACCACAGCGCGAGCACCGGCCAGTTGACGCCGACGGCGAGCGCGGTGGCCCAGCCCGCGACCACGCGGTCGACCGGTTCACCGTCGTCCCGCCAGGGCTTGCCCTCGGGCACCAGTACGCTCCAGCCGGGGCCCGCCGGGACGAGCAGCAGCCGTTCACGGAGCAGATGGGCGGCGGGCCGTACCACCGCCGGCTCGGCCCGGCAGAGCAGCAGAGCCCCCACGGAAGTCGCGTTCATGCTCTTACGCTAGGACACTTCGCCCGAATATGAGCGCTATGCCCGTTCGGAGCCCTTGAGGTTCCTCCGGGTTCGGCCACCCGGCCTTGACTTCCCAGGACCGCGATATATCGTGTTTCTCAGGAGACGCGATATGTTGCGTCGAGGCAGGCCGGGAGGTCGCACCATGGCAGAGTCGACATGGGAAGTCAGCGGGCCGACGAAGCTCACCTTCGACGATCCGGTGACGGCGCTCCATGTGCGTATCGTCAACGGGACGGTGAATGTCGTCGGCTCGGACGATTCCGTACTGAACGAGCAGGGCGGCGCACGGCTGGAGATCTCCGGTGTCGAGGGACCGCCGCTGACCGTGACACGGAGCGGCTCCACACTCACCGTGGCCTACGAGGATCTGCCCTGGAAGAACTTCCTCAAGTGGCTCGACCGCAGAGGCCGGCACCGCAGCGCCGTCGTCTCCCTCGCCGTCCCGTCGGGCGCGGCGGTGGAGGTCGGAGTGGTCGGGGCCGGAGCCGTGGTCTCCGGGATCCGCGGGCGTACGGATGTGCGCGGAGTCAGCGGTGACACCACGCTCGTGGGACTGTCGGGCGAGGTCCGCGCCGACACCGTCTCCGGGAGTCTGGAGGCGCAGGCCGTCACCGGAGACCTGCGCTTCACCTCGGTCTCGGGCGATCTGACGGTGGTCGAGGGCGCGGGCTCCTCCGTACGGGCCGAATCGGTCAGCGGCGACATGGTCGTCGATCTCGATCCGGGCGACCGGCCCACGGACATCAAGCTGTCGTCGGTCTCCGGCGAGGTCGCGATCCGGCTGCCGCATCCCGCGGACGCGAAGGTCGAGGCGAACACGGCGAGCGGCAAGGTGTCCAACGCGTTCGAGGATCTCCGGGTCAGCGGGCAGTGGGGCGCCAAGCGGATCACCGGCACGCTGGGGGCGGGCACGGGCACACTCAGGGCGACAACGGTGTCGGGATCGATCGCGCTGCTGAGAAGGCCGCCGATGGAGTACGAACCCGCCGACGGGGTACGGGCCGACGCGGTGCCGACCGACTCGGTACCGACCGACGCGAAGGAGTTCTGACATGGCCCCGGTCTTCGCCCATGGCCGACTCCGGCTCTATCTGCTCAAGCTCCTCGACGAGGCGCCACGCCACGGGTACGAGGTGATCCGGCTGCTGGAGGAGCGCTTCCAGGGCCTGTACGCGCCGTCCGCCGGCACCGTCTATCCCAGGCTCGCCAAGCTGGAGGCCGAGGGCCTGGTCACGCATGCCACCGAGGGCGGGCGCAAGGTCTACTCGATCACCGACGCGGGCCGCGCCGAACTGGCGGGCCGCAGTGGCGAGCTGGCCGATCTGGAGCTGGAGATCCGCGAGTCGGTCTCCGAGCTGGCCGCGGAGATCCGTGATGACGTACGGGGCGCGGCGGGACAGCTGCGCAGCGAGATGCGCGCGGCGGCCTCCGAGACCCGTAAGGGCGGCACGCGGACGGACTGGGACACGGCGTTCGCGGACAGCGAGTCGTGGCGCGAGGCCAAGGAGGAGCTGAAGCGCGCGAAGCAGGAGTGGAAGGAGCAGGCCCGCCGCGCGAAGGACGAGTCCCGCCGGGCCCGCGAGGACGCACAGCGGGCGCGCCGCCAGGCCAAGGAGGCCCAGGAAACGGCCCGTCAGGAGATGCAGCGGATCGCGAAGCAGGTCCAGGACCAGGTGCAGGACCACTTCCTGCGCGGCGACTGGCCCACGGGCGTACGGGAGGGCCTGTCGGAACTGGCGGGCCAACTGGGCGGCCTGACCTGGGGCGCCAGGCCGGAGCCGACGGAACGCGAGACTGCCGAGCCCAAGGAGCCGCTCCAGGATCCCGCCTGGGCCAAGGACACCCCGGAGACCGGCGATCCGGCCCGCGATCTGGACCGTCTCCTGGACCGCTTCCGCGACGACATCCGCGACGCGGCCCGCGACCACGGCGTAACCCCCGCCCAACTGTCCGCCGCCCGCCGCCACTTGTCCACAGCGGCAGCCCACATCAGCGCGGTCCTGCGCATGCCGGAAGCCTGACGCAAGCGGGGGTTGTCGGCCGACCGGACGGCACGGGAGGCCGACCAATCCTCGCCGGGCACCTGGAGTCAGACATTTCCCATACGGAGACGCGCGGGATCCCGGGTGCGTCCGGAACCAGCTCAGAGGCAAAGCGCCCTGCCACAAATGTCTCCGAGGTTCGTAGAGACCCCCGCCCCCTGCCCGCCATACCCACGGTGACAGCGATGGCATCCCCAACCAACCCCGCTTCGCCCCAACGGGCCACCGCTCGAAGAGCACTGGAGACCTGGAACGCTCCGACAGCCGGGCTGGCGAACTTTCGGTGTCGCGCTAGTCACGGTGGGTACACGAACCGCCGGGGAGCAGGGCGCGAAACTCGAGGGCTGGCAATGCGTGGGTACAGGCATCCGTACAGAGGCGCTTGCTGCGTGCACCGGCGCCATCCTTCGGGTGTGATGCTCACCCTGACACCATCAGCGAAAGCACTGCGTTCCCGCTCTACTGAGACGATTCCACGCGCGACCAACACCTCCCACACTTGGGTCTCTTCCTGGTCGGCGGATTCGGGGGCCCACGCGCTGCCCGTCTCCAACAGCACCACTGCGGTGCGCCACTGCTGGCTGGTCATCGCTTCAGCAAGGAACCTGACCAGATTGGAGGCGGCGCGCACCGGATGCTCGATGATCAACTCTTCCAGCCGATCACCCTCTCTGCCAGCCTCTTCTGCGGCTTTGACACTCTGGGCATAAGCAACGCTGAGACGAACAACTGCCAGTCGCCTGAGCAGATTGCGGTAGAGGCCCAGTTCGTGATTCACCAGTCTGCACACCACGCCGCTCGACCGACGCAGCATCGAGGTGATCTCTACCAGCAGAGGCTCGTCAGGGTTTACCACGGCTGGCTGATACTGGACGTGAGCACGATCGAAGATTTCTGTGAGGCGTTCGGCGATGGCTGCGCGCCGAGCGGCGGCCTCGGGATGGTGATCAAGTGCTCTGTGGACCATGCTCAAAGGGATACCCAGCGCCTCTGACAGCCTCAGCGGGAGAGTGCCGTCATCCCGCGCAGGCAGTATCGCAAGAGCCTCGATGTCCCGGTAGGTCGCGCGGCTGACTCCGATCCGTGCTGCCAACTGCGTCGCGGTGAGACCAGCGTAGGAACGAAGGTCTCTGATCTGATCGTATCGACCTCGAGTGGGCTCATACAGCTCGCGGGAGTGGACTCGGAAAACCTGAGCGATCTCTCGGATTCGTCCTGGCTCGGGTACAGATGTTCCCGCCTCGTAGGCAAGCACCCGGGCCTTCGATGTGCCCAGAAGGCGGGCGAGGTCAGCCGCACTCAGCTTGCGTCCATCCACTTCCCTGCTGGCACGTAGGCCCTGAAGGATCTTTGCGTCGAACTTTGCTGTCCCACGAGCCATTGAGGACTCCCCCAGTCTTGCTTCGCCAACGTCTCACGGTACCGTCTAAGGACAACATGAAGCTCGGCGATCCACTCAGATGAGGGAAGAACAGCGTTTGCGCTGGTCAGAATCGAAGAGCGGTATCGCTTAGGGTCAATAAGTGTTTCGCCAACCGCGTACGGCGGGCACTGTCATTGCGTCAGCCGAGATGCTGGCGGTGAGACTGCCCAGAGACGGGCACTTCGTACGCTGAACGAGATGGACCCGCGTCCAGGAGTGGAATCTAGAACGCGGGTCCGTGCCGGCTTCAGCATCAGGCGGTGGGTGAGGGGGCGACCCTCATCCACCGCTGCCGTTGATCAGGTCCAGAATCTGGTTGACAAGAGGAAAGATGACCTCGACTGCCAGCCTGACCCAGGACTGCCACGGCGCGACACCGCGATCCGGCTCCTGCTGGTCTCGTTGGCCCGCGATCCCGTCGCCCCGGCCCGCATCCAGGTTCTCTTCCTGTTCCTGCGGGTCCGGCGCGTCATCGTCCCGGCCTTGAGACCTTTCAGAGTCGGCCATCCGAATCGTTGCTCCCTTCCGTTGGGTGAAGTCGAGCCGACTGGCCCGTACGTCGCCCGTCGACTACTGGACGGAAGAGAGGTGTGATGACCTTACCCGAGCAAACGTGCGGTCAAGGTGCACCACACGAGCGTTCGAGAGGTAGTCAGATGGGGACTCGCACACCAAGTTCACCCTGGACCAGAAGGTTGATGGGAAGGTTCCCTAACTAAGCTGGCCAGAAGCATAGTTGCAACCTAAAAGGCTCGATGGTACGGGCAACCATGCCAGTTCGGTCGCTCAAAAAATCCTCAAATCCCCTTGCCACAAACCGACGTCGCCTTCAGTGCTCGCCCTCGTCGGCGCGACCGCTGGGCGCGTCCGACACGACCGCACGTCACGACTTACCCTGCGGCTCGCCAGGAACGCCGCTCGGGTGGGGAGTTGTGTGCCCGTTATACCCAATGCACGGTCAGGAAGGCTGTTCGCCCAAGCGTCCTCAGGCACGAAGTCGCCCAGGACGCCAGCGTTCCGCGAAGCGGGGGTGTCCGCACCCCTGAGCACTCACAAAGATGCACAGCGAGGGCCTCACCTGAACGATCACAGGGAGCAGCTCGGTCCGGCGACATGATCACACAGTGACGGGCAAGACAAGTAGCACTCCCGAGTTCCCCCGGTGTGGAGCGTCCATCAGATTCAACCGCATCCCGTACAGGCCGTCCGTGGCACAGAAATCATTCCCGCCGGCCCTGGGGCTATGAGTGCGGCGTCGCCAAGTGGTCGGCTGCCATGACCGACCAGTCGCAGAACGACTGACCCGCCGTCACCACGGCAAGGGGCTACGCGGAGTGAGGCCCTCACGCACGCTCCAGACTTCAGCGAGCAACGGCGATCTCACTCCGCCCTGCGCCGATACCGCTCAGGCGTCGGAAGCAAGCGAGTCTCACCGATGGCCGTGGAGTCGATGAAGCACTCACACTTCCACTCATCCGGGCGAATCAACCATCGGCATAGCGCATCGCCGCATCGGCGCTCGACTGTCGGTGGCGGCGCAAGCGGGCGGAGGACACCAACGACGCCTCACCGGGCCAACTACTCAGACAGCCCGGCCAAGGCCAGCTACGCATCGAAGCCGTACTCGAGTACGTACGAAGCGGAGTCGAGCGTCATCTCGTTGACCTCGACGGGCCGGCCTTCCACAGTGAACGCCGTGCGACAGATGAGCATGACGGGCGTGCCTGCGGACAGGCTCAGCCGATTCGCTTCGTCCTGGGACGGCATGCGCGAGCGGACTTCCTCCCTGAAGTGCACCGGCCTGAAGCCAAGGTCCCCGAGACGGGCGTAGATTCCGCCGGGACCAGTGTCCTCCCGGGTGATGGCCGAGCCCGTGACCAGGGCGGCGGGCAGGAAGCTGGTGGCCAGCAGGACCGGCTTGCCCTCCAGGACATAGCGCCGGCTTCGTACGCACACGGCGTCGCCCGGATCGATGCCGAGAGCTCTCACGATCCGTTCCGGGGCAGGCTCTTCGGTCACACCGAGCTGGTCGACAACGAGTGGCCGGTCCTCGGTGTCCGTCGACCAGATCGAGCGTCCCTCGTTCCACCGGTCACCCGACAACCGCTCGACACCGCGCCGCCTCAGCGGACGGAACGACCGTACGAAAACCCCGGCGCCCTTGCGGGACTCCGCGATGCCCTCGCTCTGCAGCACCCCGAGCGCCTGCCGCGCGGTCATCCGGGCCACGCCATAGGCAGCCATCAGGTCGTTCTCACCCGGCAACCTCGCTCCCGGCCCGTACTCCCCGGTCCGGACCGCATCCCGAAGCGCATCCGCGATGCGCTGGTACTTCGGCCGACGGTCATCGCCCTCGGTCACCATGCGTAAACCTCCCGCCTCTTCTCTAGACACCCTAATTCACGCCCGCACCACCGCACTTCGAGGGACCGTCGAGCAAGAACGCCAGGATCTCTAGACATATTGTTGACATCTCTAGAGATGTGCACTTCACTCAAGATGTCTGGAGAGGTTGCCGCAGAAAAAGGGTGACCTCACGAGTGGGGAGGTCCCATGCCGTCATCAAGGGCCGACACGTCGACCGCAGCCGCGTTCGGTGGGGCCGCGATCGCCGTTCCGTACATCGCCAGATGGAGTGCGGAACGAACACCCCACATGCGCGTTGTCGCACGCGGCAGAGGTATCGGCTACGCGGACGAGCGACCGTACGACCGCGACACCGACGGTGTGCTCTGGACCCGTGTCCCCTCGCTGCCCGGCAAAGGCCGACCCGAGTTCGGCAAGGTGCACGCTCTACGGCAGCGACGGGCCATGAGCGAACTGCTCTGCCAAATCTGCGCCCGGCCCGCCGACCGCAACGCCGAGGGCGTCCTCTGGATCATGGGTGAAGACTCGGACCACCCTGGCGCCTGGCCCGCCGACCTCACCACAACCCATCCTCCCCTGTGCGCGCCCTGCGCCCTCAACTCCGTGCGGGCCTGCCCTCATCTGCGTGGCCAGTACGCCGCACTCCGAGTCCGCGCCTGGACTCCGGCAGGGGTACAGGGTGCCCTCTACCGTCCCGGGCACCCCGATCCGGTCCCGGTGGACGCTACGGGAGTGTCCTTCGACGACCCGCTCATCCACTGGGTCCGAGCAGGACAACTCGTCATGCGCCTGGACGACTACACGGTCATCGATCTTGAACCCGGACGCGCGTGAACTCCGTGTCTCCGAGAGACCAATCGCCGACTAGCCCGTCAGCCGGTTGCCGGGAGGTCGGGTGGGAGCGCGGGGGCGAACATCGTCCGCTCCAGCGTCGTATACGTCGCGCCATGGTCCGCCAGGACCTCCGATACGACGCCCGGGCGCGCCGCCAGGGCCAGGAGGAGGTGTTCGTCGCCGATGTGGCGGTCGCCGCGGCCCACCGCGATACGCAGGGATCTCTCCAGCGTGTGCTTCGCGCCCGGGGTCAAGGGCCGGTGGCCCGACCACCAGCGCCTCGGGCGGCCGGCCGTCCCGCCCGTCCGCATCGCGCCCTTGCCGTGCGTCTCCTCGACCTTCGAGACGATCCGGCCCACATCGATCCCGATATCGGCCAGCGCGTCCGTGTCCGCCTTCGACAGGCCGCCGTGCCTGCGTGCGTCCGCCAGGGCCTGTTCGACGGCGGGGCGGCGATCCCGTATCCCGAGCGCGGCGAACGCGAAGGACGCGCGCGTACCCTCCTGGTCGAGCAGCGCGAGCAGCATGTGCTCCTCGGTGACCGAGTCCGCCGCCATGCGCTCGGAGTGACCGACCGCGCCGGTGACCACGCCTCGGGCGCCCTCGGTGAACCGTTCGAACATCACTGCCTCCCGTGCTTCTTGTGCGCGGCCTGCCGGCTGACGCCCAGCACCTCCGCGATCTCCTGCCACGACCAGCCCTGGTTACGGGCGTTGCGCACCTGTACGGCTTCGAGCTGTTCGAGCAGCCGCCGCAGCGCGGCGACCGCCCTCAGCCCGACCCTGGGGTCGCGGTCGCCCGCCCGCTCGGCGAGATCCGTTGCTTCGGTCATGGTGTCAATCTACGTTGACAAGCAGGGCGTGTCAATCAAAGTTGACACTTGCGCGGGGCCCTTACGGCGTCAGCACGACCTTCCCGAACAGATCGCCCGCCACCATCCGTTCGAACCCCTCCCGCGCCCGGTCCAGCGGCAGCACCGCGTCGATCACCGGACGTACCCCCTTCGTCGCGCAGAACGCGAGCAGATCCTCCAGCTCGTCCTTGGTTCCCATCGTCGAGCCGACGACCTTCAGCTCCAGGAAGAAGATCCGGGTCAGTTCGGCGTGCGCCGGCCGGTCGCCGCTCGTGGCGCCCGAGATCACCAGCGTGCCGCCGCGTCGCAGACACTTGACGGAGTGCGACCAGGTCGCCGCGCCGACCGTCTCGATCACCGCGTCCACCCGGTGCGGCAGTCTCGCGCCCGGCTCGAACGCCTCCAGCGCGCCCAGTCCGACGGCGCGCGCCCGCTTGGCCGCGTCACGGCTGGTGGCGTACACCCGTAGGCCCGCCGCGCTGCCGAGGGCGATCGCGGCGGTGGCGACGCCGCCGCCCGCGCCCTGGACGAGCACCGAATCCCCGGGCCGTACACCGGCGTTGGTGAAGAGCATTCGGTACGCGGTGAGCCAGGCGGTGGGCAGACAGGCGGCCTCTTCGAAGGTGAGCCCGGCGGGCTTGGGCAGTACGTTCCACACCGGCACGGTGACCTGCTCGGCGAAGGTGCCCTGGTAGTGCTCGGTGAGGATCGAGCCGGTCTCGCGCGGCCCGACGCCATGGCCGGTCTGCCCGATGACGGAGTGCACGACGACCTCGTTGCCGTCCTCGTCGAGCCCGGCCGCGTCGCAGCCGAGGATCATCGGGAGTCTCTCGGCCGGCAGCCCGACGCCACGCAGCGACCAGAGGTCGTGGTGGTTGAGGGAGGCGGCCTTCACCGTGACGGTGGTCCAGCCGGGCCGTACCTCGGGCGCCGGGCGCTCGCCCAGCACAAGGCCGTTGAGCGGATCGCTGAAGTCGGTACGCGCTGCGTAGGCGGCAAACATGGCCCCGACATTAGAGCGACCGGGCCGCGCGCCGGAACCGCCACGGCCTGTGACGCGGGCCGCGCCGTACCCCGTTACAAGAGGAACCCCGTCCAAGAGGAAGGGAATACGACACGGCCCGTACGAATCCGAAACCGAAACCGACGCTCGACGCGGTCAGTTCAGCTCAGCTCAGCGCCGCGCCACGCCCTCCGCCCGCGCCGCCGCTGCCACCGCCGCCGTCACGGACGGCGCGACCCGCTCGTCGAACGGCGACGGAATCACATAGTCCGCCGCGAGTTCGTCACCGACGACATCCGCGAGCGCGTTCGCCGCGGCGAGCTTCATGCCCTCGGTGATCCGGGACGCCCGCACCTGGAGCGCTCCCGCGAAGATTCCCGGGAAGGCCAGCACATTGTTGATCTGGTTCGGAAAGTCGCTGCGCCCGGTCGCCACGACCGACGCGTACTGGTGCGCGATATCGGGATGGACCTCGGGATTCGGGTTGGCCATCGCGAAGACGAACGCTCCGGGCGCCATCGAGGCGATCGCCGGCTCCGGCACCGTACCGCCGGACACGCCGATGAAGACATCCGCGCCGGAGAGCGCGGACTCCAGCGAGCCGGAGAGCCGGGCCCGGTTGGTCAGCCCGGCGAGTTCCCGCTTGACATCGGTCAGATCGCCGCGGTCCGGGCTGACCAGGCCCTTGCGGTCGGCCACGGCGACATCGCCGATGCCCGCCTCCAGCAGGAACTTGGCGATGGCGACACCGGCCGCGCCCGCGCCCGAGATCACGGCGCGCAGCTCGCCCAGGGCGCGCCCGGTCAGCTTCGCCGCGTTCCGCAGGGCGGCGAGCGTCACGATGGCCGTGCCGTGCTGGTCGTCGTGGAAGACCGGGATGTCCAGCCGCTCCTGGAGCCTGCGCTCGATCTCGAAGCAGCGTGGCGCCGAGATGTCCTCCAGATTGACTCCGCCGAAGGAGGGCGCGAGCCGTACGACGGTCTCGATGATCTCGTCCGTGTCGGTGGTGCCGAGCGCCAGCGGCACCGCGTCCACACCGCCGAACTGCTTGAACAGGATCGCCTTGCCCTCCATCACGGGGAGCGAGGCCTCCGGCCCGATGTCGCCGAGGCCGAGCACCGCAGTACCGTCCGTCACGACGGCGACGACCTGCGACTTCCAGGTGTAGTCATGGACCAGCTCGGGCCGGTCCGCGATGGCGCTGCACACCTTGGCGACGCCGGGTGTGTACGCGAGGGACAGATCGTCCTTGTCCCGGATCGGCACCGTCGCCCGGATGGCCATCTTGCCGCCGCGGTGCAGCGCGAAGGCCGGATCGAATGCCTGGTCGGCGTCGATGCCCGTGCCGGTGCCGGTGCCGGCATCGGCATCGCTGCGGGCATCGCTGCCGGTGTCGGTGCTGCGAGGATTCACGATCTCCGCTGCCATGTGGTGGTGACCCCTTACGTCTTCATCGGTTGAGGGTGGCCGCTCCTGGTTGAGGAGGGGTGGGTGGGCACCGCGTCCGCGCCCCGCGAGGCCGGTCGACCTGCCCGGCAGAGTCCGTACGGACACGCGGGCGCGCCGCACACGCGCCCTGGGCCCCGGATGAGGGGTGTGATCGTCCTTCTTACCCGACGGACCTCCGCGTCCACGAGTCCATATGGCCGCGGCGACACGGCCCATGGCCGCGGCTGCCGAGCATCTCCGACATCTCTCGCATATGGCATGGATCATGACGGGGAACGGCAATGAACCGGAGATCCTCCGGCCGGAAGAAGGCATTCCAACAGAAGGTCCGGCCTTGCGGTACCGCCATGTTGGGGGTGGGGGGTGTCCCGTTACCCGATTTTGACATGCTCGGCCCCCTGAATGGGCCAGTCCGAATGGCAGGATGCCCTAATCACAAATGGTCGCGGCACTCGAAGACGCGTGCCCGGCCACTTGGCAGCTTCCCTCACCGCCGGAGGATCCCGATCATGATCGCACGCACCACCCGCCGTACGACCGCCGCGAGGTCCCGCATCGCCACGGCCGGCGCGATCGCGGTCGCCGGCGCACTGCTGCTGACCGCCTGCGGCGACCAGACGGACAGCGGCAACGGAGGCCCGAAGACCTCCGAGACGAACAAGGCGCCGCTCTTCGACCAGCTTCCCAAGGCGATCCAGGACAAGGGCAAGATCAAGGTCGGTTCGGACATCGCGTACCCGCCGATCGAGTTCAAGGACAAGTCCGGCAAGACGGTGGGCTTCGACCCGGACCTCGCGGACGCGATGGGCAAGCAGCTCGGGGTGACGTTCGAGTTCGAGAACGGCACCTTCGACACCCTGCTCACCGGTCTGCGCTCCAAGCGGTACGACATCGCCATGTCGGCCATGACGGACACCGCGGACCGGCAGAACGGTGTGGACGGCGACACCGGCAAGAAGGTCGGCGAGGGCGTCGACTTCGTCGACTACTTCACCGCCGGTGTCTCGATCTACACCAAGAAGGGTGACGACAAGGGCATCGCCGCCTGGTCCGACCTCTGCGGCAAGAAGATGGTCGTCCAGCGCAACACCGTCTCGCACGATCTGGCCAAGGCCGAGAGCGAGAAGTGTACGCAGGCCGGCAAGGGCAAGATCACTCTGGAGGCCTTCGACAACGACCTGGAGGCCCAGACCCGGCTGCGCGGCGGCGGCGCCGACGCCGGCTCCAGCGACTTCCCGGTCGCCGCGTACGCCGTGAAGACCTCGGGCGGCGGCAATGACTTCCAGCTCGTGGGCGAGCAGGTCGAGGCCGCTCCGTACGGCATCGCCGTGGCCAAGGGCAACGAGCTGTCGAAGGCGCTGCTGGCCGCCCTAAACGCGGTCATCAAGAACGGTGAGTACGGCAAGATCGTCGCCAAGTGGGGTGTCGAGGCGGGCGCTGTCACAGAAGCCAAGCTGAACGGCGGATCCTGAGCCCGTCCGCATACGGCTCAGGAACGGCTTCGGCCTGGGCTCCGGCGTCGGCGTCGGCGTCGGAACACGGCTCCGAAACACAGCCTCGGAACACGGCCGCGAAGGCTCTGAAAGGCGACATCCGTGACGGTTGACATCCACAAGTCGGACGGCCCGCAGGAGGGCCCCAAGGACGGCCCGGGCGACGCGGCGCCCGTCGCACCGGAATCCATCAAGGCGATTCCGGTGCGGCACTACGGGCGGTACGTGTCCGCGGTCGTCGCGATCGGCGTACTGGTCGCGCTCGTCTACGCGTTCGCGCAGGCCGATGTGAACTGGGGCGCCCTCCCCGACTACTTCTTCGACGGTCAGATCCTGACGGGCGTCAAGAACACCGTGGTCATCACGGTGCTCGCGATGCTGCTCGGCGTCGTGCTGGGCATCGTCCTGGCGGTGATGCGGCTGTCGAAGAACCCGGTGACCTCCGCCATCGCGTGGTTCTACATCTGGTTCTTCCGCGGCACACCGGTCTATGTGCAACTCCTGGTCTGGTTCAACCTGGGCATCGTCTTCGAGTACATCAACCTCGGGCCGGTCTACAAGGACGAGTGGTCCTCGTTCATGACTCCGTTCCTCTGCGCGCTGCTGGGCCTCGGGCTCAACGAGGCGGCGTACATGGCGGAGATCTGCCGGGCCGGTCTCCAGTCGGTCGACGAGGGCCAGACGGAGGCGGCGCACGCGCTGGGCATGACCCATGGCAAGACGCTGCGCCGGATCGTCGTACCGCAGGCGATGCGGGTGATCGTGCCGCCCACCGGCAACGAGGTCATCAATATGCTGAAGACCTCGTCGCTGGCGGTGGCCGTGCAGTACACGGAGCTGCTGCGGGCGACCCAGAATGTCTCGCAGACCTCGGGCGCCACGGTCGAGATGCTCTTCCTCGCCGCCGTCTGGTACATGATCCTGACCTCGGTGCTCAGCATCGGCCAGTACTACCTGGAGCGTTACTACGCGCGTGGTTCGAGCCGCAGCCTGCCGCCGACGCCGTTCCAGCGCATCCGCGTCAATCTGTTCTCCCTCGGCCGGCCCAAGGGAGGCGTGGCATGACCCGGACGGTGAAGGACACGGTGAAGGACAGCGGCATGAACGGGACGCCGATGGTGCGGGCCGAGGGCGTCCACAAGTCCTTCGGTGCCTCGCACATCCTCAAGGGCATCGATCTGGAGGTCGCGCCGCGCGAGGTCTTCTGTCTGATCGGGCCCTCCGGCTCGGGCAAGTCGACCTTCCTGCGGTGCATCAACCATCTGGAGAAGATCAACGCCGGCCGGCTGTCGGTCGACGGCGAGCTGGTCGGCTACCGCCAGAAGGGCGACAAGCTGTACGAGCTGAAGGACAGCGAGGTCGCCAGGAAGCGCCGGGACATCGGCATGGTCTTCCAGCGCTTCAATCTCTTTCCGCATATGACGGCGATCGAGAACATCATGGAGGCACCGGTCCAGGTTGCCGGTGAGACCAGGGCCGTGGCCCGCGCCCGTGCCGAGCGGCTGCTCGACCGGGTGGGCCTCGCCGACAAGGCCGGCCACTATCCCTCGCAGCTCTCGGGCGGCCAGCAGCAGCGGGTGGCGATCGCCCGCGCGCTGGCGATGAAGCCGAAGCTGATGCTCTTCGACGAGCCGACCTCGGCCCTCGACCCGGAGCTGGTGGGCGATGTCCTCGATGTCATGCGGGATCTGGCCCAGGACGGTATGACGATGATCGTGGTCACCCATGAGATGGGCTTCGCCCGCGAGGTGGGTGACGCCCTGGTGTTCATGGACGACGGTGTGGTGGTCGAATCCGGCCATCCGCGCGAGGTCCTGACGAACCCTCAGCACGACCGGACGAAGTCGTTCCTGTCGAAGGTGCTGTAACGGAAGGTGCCGTAACGAGAGCGATGGCCGGGGCGGCGGTGAGGGCGGTACGGACGATTCCGTACCGCCCTCACCGGTACGGGCGCCCGGCCCGTACCACCTTCGTGTCCCGCGCGCCTCAGCGCCCGCCCGGATTACTTCAGCGCGAGTACGAGCGTGTCGGAGGGCGAGGCCCATACCGCGCGCGCCTCGCCGAAGCCCGCCTCCAGGAGCGTCCGCGTGTGCCAGTCCAGGGACGGTGTGTCGCCGTCGGCGTGTTCTCCGTAGATCGCGAACCGCTCGGCGGTCGGCTCGGCGAGGACCGGGTCCTTACGGGCGAGATCCCACCACTCCGCCCAGTCGAGGGCGCCCGCGGCCTTGGCGCGGTCCATACCGGCGTGCCGGTGCGCGCGCTCCACCGCGTTGATCCGGGGCGTGCCCAGGTCCGTCATATGGTCGGCGTTCATCAGGACGCCGCCGTCCCTGACCAGCCCGGCGAGCTGTCCGTACAGCGTGGCCAGCGGCCCGGTACTGAGCCAGTGGAGCGCGGTCGCGGTGAGGACGGCGTCGTAAGGGCCGGGAGGCAGCAGCCGTGTCCAGCCGGGATCCGCGAGATCCGCGGTCACGAAGCTCACGCGCTCGTCGCCGTCGAAGTAGCCGCGGGCGATGGTGAGAAGGGCCGGATCGAGGTCGACACCGGTGCTGGTGGCACCGGGGAAGCGGCGCAGCAGCCGGTCCGTGATGCTTCCCGTACCGCACGCGAGGTCGAGCACCCTGGGCTCGGGGCCGGCCACGGCCTCGACCATGTCCAGCATCACCCGGAAGCGCTCCTCGCGGTCCGGCATGTACCACTCCTGCTGGCGGTCCCAGCTCTCCTGCCAGGCCCGCCAGTCGGTCCCGGCCGCCGTCTCTGCCATGAGCCCTCCCTTGTAATACCCTAGAACCATAAACAGCCATTACATCCACACTCGCCCCGACTCTAGACCGCTTCCGTAAGGACTACAAGTGGAACTGGCCTCTTACTCGGACTCCGCCGTACGCCTGGTCAACACCGAGGAACCGGCCCGCGGCACGGACACCCTGACCTCGGTGGAGGCCGTCCGCGCCCTCTTCGGACCCAGCTCCCAGGCGGCGCGCCGCGCGACGGACGCGGATGTGACCCGCTTCCGCTCGGTACGGGCCCGGCTGCGCGCGGTCTTCACCGCCGCCGACGCGGGCGAGGACACCCGGGCGGTGGATCTGCTCAACTCCCTGCTGCTGGAGTTTCCCGTCAGCCCGCAGATCTCCGGCCACGGCTATCTCGACGAGGAGGGCCGTCCGCGCTGGCACATGCATCTCGCGGACCATCCCTCGAACGCGACGGCCGGATACGCGGCGACCGCGGCAATGGGCCTCGCGTTCCATCTGACCGAGCACGGCGTCGACCGGCTGGGGCTGTGCCAGGCGGCACCGTGCCGCAACGCCTATCTGGACACCTCCACCAACCGCTCGCGCCGCTACTGCTCCGACCGCTGCGCGACCCGGGCCAATGTCGCCGCCTACCGGGCCCGCAAACGCCTGGAGACCGAGCGCTCCGCCGGCACGGGCCGTACCGCCGGGACCAGCCGTACCGCCGAGAACAGCCAGGAAATGACCGCGCGCACCGAGCACTGACCGCCCAGCGGCCGGTAGCGCGCCCTGACCCGGCCCAGCAGCAACTCCTCGGGCACCGTCCCGAACACCCGGCTGTCGCCCTCGGCACCGGGATTGTCGCCGAGCACCCACCAGCCGCCGTCGCTCCGCTCAACCAGCCGTTTCACGATGAGCAGATCCTGTTGCAGCGGATGCCTGAGCACCGCGACGTCGCCCGCCTTCACCGGGGCGCGATAGTGCACCAGGAGCTGATCGCCGTGCTTGAGCGTCGGATACATGGACGGCCCCATGACCTCGGCGATCCCCAACTGCGCTCTGGGCCGCCGCCCGCGCTCCGTCCGCCCGTCCTCCGCCTGCCCGTCCTCCGTCATCCGGCACCTCCCGGTCCCACCGTATGTCCCGCCACCGGTCCCATATTCACCCCGGACTTTCGTCCTAAGCCCTAGGGGGCACTCGCGAAATCACGCTTCTCACCGAGTAATGTCGCACCTGAGAAGACGATCACGAGGAAGGACAGCTCCATGCTTTCCCGCCTGTTTGCCCCGAAGGTGAAGGTCAGCGCCCACTGCGACCTCCCCTGCGGTGTGTACGACCCCGCCCAGGCCCGCATCGAGGCCGAGTCGGTCAAGGCCGTCCAGGAAAAGATGCAGGGCAACGACGACGCCCACTTCCAGGCGCGCGCGACGGTCATCAAGGAGCAGCGCGCCGAGCTCGCCAAGCACCATGTCTCGGTGCTCTGGAGCGACTACTTCAAGCCCCCGCACTTCGAGAAGTACCCCCAGCTCCACCAGCTCGTCAACGACACCCTCAAGGCGCTCTCCGCCGCGAAGGCGTCGACCGACCCGAAGACGGGCGAGAAGGCGCTGGAGCTCATCGCCGAAATCGACCGTATCTTCTGGGAGACGAAGAAGGCCTGATCTTCGATCATGCCGTTTGACCTGCGATTTCCTTGGTCGTTTGGTCTTCCGGTCCGCACCCGGTCCGCAGCCGCCGAGCACGGCGTGCATGACGGTCCGGGTGCGGTCTTCTTCGCCCGGGCACAAGTGGGCGTAGATCCGAAGCGTGATGACGGCGGACGCGTGGCCGAGGACCAGCTGGACCTGTTTGACGCTCGCTCCGCCAGCGATGAGGGCAGAGGCGAAGAAGTGGCGCAGATCGTGGGTCACCATGTGGTGGGCCAGCTCGACGGGTTTTCGCCCCTCACGCTCGACTGAATCGAGGGCTTCAGTCGTCAGACGGCGCGGGCTGTGGGTAACTGCGAGACCCAAGCCGTGACCTCGGCCAGGTGCTCGGACTGCAGGCCGAGGTGTGGGTCGCTGTCCAGTGGCAACAAGCATCAGGCGGAGTCTGGGCCGCTTACGCCGTCGATGTCAGCCAACGTGTCTCGGAGAACCCATGAGACTGCCCATCATTATCCACCACGCACGCCTCGGGGCAACGGAGTTCAAGGTTATCCGCCCTGCTCGGCCACTGCCCCACGCGGTGCTCATCGATCACGACCGGCACCTGGACGCCTACCTCGACCAGGACGCCGCACGCCGGATTGGCGGCCTATGGGCACTCGCCGCCACGTCACCCGGCGCGCTGATCCACCTACCGATACGCGGCAACCAGCCCCCCTCCCGCGAACTGCCGGAAGACGCGACACGCCGGCTTGATCTCATGCTGCTACATCACTCGCTGCAGTTCGCGCCAGCTCGCTGGAAAGAGATCCGCAGCCGCCTCGGCCCAGGCCGCCCGCAGACCGTGACGCTGCTCGACTCAGGGCTCGAAGGCGATGCCGTGGTCGCCTACGAGGCACGGCACTACCAGGAGAACCGGGACCTGTTCCACCAGCACCTCCACGCCGAGACCCTGTTCATGACCGGCAGCGCCAAGGTGTTCAGACAGACCGCCCAGCATTTCCTCGACATCGCTCACAACGGGCCCGGCTACGTCCCCATCCACCCGAACTACCCGTACTTCTGCACAGAGCTCCACTCCAACGACGGCATCCTCGGCGACGCACGCGAGATCCACATCGAGTATTGCGACGAATGGAACTCATGATCCAACAGGCACAAGGGGAGGCATACGGGCAGTTCCAATACCCGACTCCACCGTTAAACCGTCCTGGCGGATCGCAGTCCCGATTCCTCGCGGAGGTCGGCAAGGAGGAGAAGCGGAACCTCGCCATCGTCACCAAGGAGTGGGAGTACGCCGAGCGGGGATCAAGCCGTCCGGCCCTGGGGCCCGTGACCTGTTGGATTTCTTCCAGAGCGTGGACGGCAAGCTCGACGACGCGCTCCAGACTGCACCGAACGTGATCACCAACGACCAGCAGGTTTGCGGCATGCTGACGAAACGGGCCAAAACCCTGCACCTGGGGACCGCGAACTACTGCTGGTTCGCCGACCTCGCGAAGGCGCTGTGCCTGAAACTCGCGGGGACACCGACCGCTGATCGGCCGCTGATCGGCAATGTGCGACTCGGCCCGTTGCCCCCAGACCACCCATCACGGGAGAAGACCGTCGAGCAGAACAAGGTGTTCATCGGGATGCTCGGGCGCGGACAGAAGGCCGAACGGGCCCGCTTGGAAGCGGAGTTAATCCGCGCGGAGAAGGTCATCGCGGACATCGACGCAGCCAGCGGGGGCCCGACAGCCGCGGCCGGGACGGAGGGCTGAGATGGGACGTCTGACAACAGAGACCCGTGCGCGGAACGAAGCAGCGATCCGGGCGGCGATGGACCGGCTGCTGGCTGGAACGATCCCGCCGGGCGGCGGGTGTGATCTCAAGTCCCTGGCGGCCGAGGCCGGAGTGACGCCGAGCTGAAGGAACGGCTCACCGAACGAGACGCGGATCTCGCCGAGCTCACGGCCTTCAAGACCCTCGCGATCTCGAGGCTGGCCGCCCAGCACCAGGAGATCGAACAGCTACGGGAGCAGGCTGCCGCAGCTGGCAACGTGCGCGTTTGCCCGCCGCCCGCCCCGGCTCAGCTCCCTTCGGATCATGCAGCTGAGCACAGACATCGGTACGCGATGGTGCACGAGGAAGTCTTACGTGACTGGCCACGTTCGGTGGTACGTCCCCTCATGAGGAGGGGGCGGCTGCCATCTGGAGCCGGCCGCGGTGGGCGGCGAGAGCCCGGAGGCGGGCTGCCACGGCGTCCGGGCCCAGGGTGGCCAAGGCCCACAGGGCGCTGAGGCGGCGGCCGGAGGACCAGATGCCGGTGGTCGGCGGCCGGAACGAGGCCACGGCGATGTTCTGAACCGTGAACGGGGCGGGGTCGAGATAGGTCATGCCACCGATCCCGCACAGATACGCGCGGGCGCCGGTCGCCGCGGAAAGGTCCGCGAGCCGGACGGAGCGGCCCGGCCGGGCCGGCAGACGGCTGCTGGTGAGGACCTGGCCCCTCCAACCCAGCAGGTCCAGCAGCATGCGGGTGGAGGTTTCGGCAACCGTCGCGGTCTTGCCGGTGTCGAATACATCCAGCACCGGATCCAGTGCCTCGGCGAGGGCGGGCCAGTGAGGGCTGGCCCCATAGTGCTGCCGCAGCATCCCTGCGGTCCTGCGGCGGGCCAGGTCCGGGTCGTCGATCACGGCGTCGCGAATGAGGGTGGGCCGTCCGCTCGGCAGGCGGGTGGGGATGGTAAGCCACTGCTGACCGGCGGAGTCATCGAGGTTCGCAAGGCGGGCTCGGTGCTGGTAGTCGCGGCGGGTGAACTGCACGTCGTCCAGGACGATCCAGTAGTCCGCCGCGAACAGCTTGGCCAGCGTGGTCAGCCGGGGCAGGAAATTCGGCTGATGAATGGCACACAACCCGGCCGGCTCGGGCAGGTCAGGGGTTGATGAGGCGGCTGGTGAAGCCGTCGCGGATGAGGGACTCGTACGCTGCATGCGCGTCCTCCGGGACCTCCTGCTCGATGGCGAATCCGAGCTTTGGATACTCGATGACCCGCTGGAGGTCGCCGACGAGCATGTCCAGGACGAGTTTCTCGTCGCCGATGGACTTCAGATAGTCGTCGAACTCCAGCGGCTCCGACGCGCAGAGGATCTCGACGTCGGGCCACAGCTTGCGGGCGGTCGCGAACGACCGCCTTTCCATATAGGGCTTGGAGACCAGCAGCACTGACGCCGGGGTGATGCCTGCAGCAATGAGGACCTCACGCGAGAGGGTGATGTTCTGCCCGGTGTTGCCCGCGTTCGGTTCCAGCAGGATCGCCTCGGCGGGGACGCCGAGGTCGATGGCGTACTCGCGGAAGTGGACGGCCTCCCCGCGCGGGAAGACCTTGGCGGTGGTGGGACTGTTGCCGCCGGTGAACACCAGGGTCGGGAAGAGCCCGGAGCGATACAGCTCGGCGGAGTGGGCCGCGACGCCGAGGTCGTGGCTGCCCAGCCCGATCGCCACGTCGACGGGCCGCAGCTCGTGCTGCATCTGGTGGTAGTTCCAGATCAGCTTGGCCCGGCGCCACTGGTCCTCGGTAATGCCCTGCTGGTCGTTGCTCACGTGTTTCTCCCTGGTCACCGCTGCCGGGGGCCGACCGGCCCCTCGCTCATGGCCTTGATGCCCTCGATACTGCGCAGTTGGTGCACAAGTCCGTACTGCGCGGCCACCTTGGCGGCCTGGTCGAGGACGAGGAGTCCATCATCCCGGGTCGCCGCATCGGAGAGCAGGATGTGGCCATGAGCGGTGTCCAGTCGCACGCGTTGCATCGGTGAGTCGGTCGTCCCGCTGCTGCGGGCGATGTCGATGAAGTGCAGGGCCTGGGTCAGGTCGCCGGCGCCGCGGCGGGCGAGGGCGAGTTTCTGGTGGGCCACCGACCAGTCATCCGGTTCGGTGAGGTCCTCGAAGTCGCGGGTCGCCGCCTGCATACGCGGGTCGCATAGTCGTGTTGGCCGTCCTTGCTCAGCGCGGTCCCCACCCACAGCCTCGCGCGGGCCCGGTCGCGGCGGGAGAGCCGGTCATCGACGGCGAGGGTCTCGTAGTTGCGGGCGGCGATCTCCAGCTTCCCGGACATCTCGGTGACGACCGCGAGGGACAGGTCGAGCTGGGCGACGCGGCGGGGGATGTCGAGCTGGGTGAAGACCGCGCGGGCGCCTGCATAGGAGTGCTGGGCGGACAGCGGGCCCAGGACAACGCCCTGGTCGCGCTTGAGGTCGCCGAGCAGGGCGGTGGAGCGGGCGAAGAGATACAGGCCCTTCTCGTCCAGCTCGGGGGCCTTGAATCGGCTCAGCCACCGGGTGAGGAGACTGTCGGCGAAGGCGAAGTTCTGCCGGGACAGGGCGACCACGACGCGGTCGAGGTCGTCGGCCCAGGACTCGTACTCCCAGGCCCGGGGGCCGGAGGCGGTGACACGGCGTCGGCCGGCGTTCTGCACCGGGCTGGTCATCTCGGACAGGAGCGTTTCGAACCGCAGGTGGACAGCGGCGTCCGCGCGGCCGAGGGCGGTGTCGAGGATGGCCTGGGTATCGGGTCTGGGTTCGGTTTCGGCGAGCTTGCTCTCCCACTTGGACACGGTCGCGACTGCCAGACCGAGCTGCTGGGCGAAGGCCCGCACGCTCAGTCGCAGGGCGAGCCGCAGGGCCTTGGCCTCCAGGCCGGTCCAGTGGTGCACGGTCGCCACGCGTCACTCCCTTCCACCGGTCATCGAAGCAGATCCGTGCAGTCGGCGGGACGGAAGTGGAACGGAAGTAGAACGGCCGGTAATTGGCCGCGAGTTGGCCGGACGCCACGATCAGAGCGTCATCACTCGTCGAGTCTTTTGGACGGTCCTGAGCATGGAACCCCTCACGGAGCACCGCCCGGTCAGCGGCCCGGTCGTTTACGGCTTCCTGCGGCTGGTGCGGGTCTCCCAAGCGCGGCAGGACGCGCTGGTCGCCTCGCTCGCCGAGTACTGCCGCAGCCACGAACTGCAGTTGTCCGGCGTTTTCACCGACCGCGACGCGTCCGCCGGGCCCGCCTCAGCGGCGTTCACCGGGCTACTGGACGTGCTCGCGCTGCCGGACGTCTACGGCGTCATCGCCCCGGCCATGTCGCACCTGGGGCCGAAAACCATAGCCGCTGAACGCGGGCGGCGGATCGAGGCGGTCGGCTCACGGCTGCTGCTGGTCCGCAAGCCCCGTACGGCCCACCACTCCATCTCCCGCAGCGGTTCCGTCCGCCGCCGTCACCCCGGCACCACCCGCGTCCTGGACGCCGAGTCATGAGGACCGTGATGACCAAGACGACCCAGCGGTTCTTCGACGCGCGGCCCGAGTCGGTCAGCCAGGCACGGTCCTTCACCTCTGAGGCCCTGGCCGACTGGGGCCTGCCGGAGCGTGCCGAGGACGTCCGGCTCTGCGTCTCCGAGCTCGCCACCAACGCCCTGGTCCACGGCACTGCCCCCGGACACGGCTTCCTGGTCAAGCTCGACGCCGACGAGGAAGTCGTACGCCTGGAAGTACACGACAGCCGCCGCCAGCACCCGGAAGCCCAGCAGGCCGCTGGCACGGACACCTCCGGACGCGGGCTGATCCTGGTGAACACGCTCGCCGACGGCTGGGGAGTCGAGGACCGCACTCCGTTCGGGAAGATCGTCTGGTC
Source organism: Streptomyces sp. MnatMP-M17 (assembly GCF_900091995.1). Lineage (GTDB taxonomy): Bacteria > Actinomycetota > Actinomycetes > Streptomycetales > Streptomycetaceae > Streptomyces. The sequence goes on along the minus strand of NZ_FMDK01000269.1, from coordinate 1,415 downwards.
CTGCTTCAAGGCCACGGGAGGCACGACAGCATGAGCGTCCTGCTCACTCCGCCCGGTCCTGAGCTGCGGCTGCTGGTGTCGCTCGCAGCCTGGACCTGGCCCGGCACCCGCCCGGACGGCCGCGAGATCGCGCACATCCTGATCACCCGCACACCGGCCCCGACCGGCTCGGGCACCGCTGAGACGGCCGAGACCCGGATGCGGCGGCTGTCCGCCGGCCTCGGTGGCCTGGCTGGCGCCCGGGAGGTCATCCCGGAGCTGGAGCGTTGCCTGCAGATCGTCGGCGACCAGGTGCTGGTGCACTTCCCCGGCGCCTCCCGGCCACTGCGGCTGCCCACCCGTCGGTCCTGGACCGAACTGGTCGCCCGCAGCGGCGAGGCAATCCTCCTACTCGGGCTGGACCCCCTGCCGCAGTCCGCTGACGCCGCCGAGGTCGACGCCTACCTGGATGCAGCGCTCGCAGCTGACCGGCTGCTGTTCGGACGCGCCCGCACCCACTGAATCCGCATCTCCTCGCACGGACCCCGGACGGAACGGATGAGAGGGAACTGCCATGGAAACCTTCGAACGCGCCCGGCTGGACGCCTACTTCGCCCGGATCGCCGCCCAGTTCGCCCCGGGTGAGCAGACGGCGTCGTTCCTCATCACGCACCTGCTGGCCGAGCGTCCCGCGTTCGTCCGCGCGGTCGCCGCGATGACCCGGCTCACCGCGGTGCTGCCCAAGCCGAAGTCCGTCCACCCGGCCGCGAAGCGCGAAGTTGAGCAGACGCACATGGTCGACACCCTCACCCGCGAAATGTTCGCCCAGGCCGACGACGCTCTGGTGTACCTCGAATCCCGTGCCGCCGACCAGACGGCCATCCTGCTGGACGTCGGCGGCTACTTCGCCCCCAGCCTCGCCGACGTCCACAGCCGCTTCACCGGCCAGCTCGCCGGGGTGATCGAGGACACCGAAAACGGGCACCGCCGCTACGAGGACCTCGACAAACTGCCCTGTCCCGTCGTCTCCGTCGCCCGCTCCCCGCTGAAGGCCCCTGAGGACTTCCTCGTCGGCCAGTCCGTCGTCTTCTCCACCGAGGCCGTCATGCGCGATCGCGGTGACATCCTCCACGGCCGCCCCGCCCTGGTGATCGGCTTCGGCAAGCTCGGCAGCTCGATCGCCCGCCTCCTGCACGCCAAAGGCGTCCAGGTCACCGTCTTCGACATCGACCCCGTCCGCCGCACCCAGGCCCTCTCCCAAGGCTTCGCCGTCGCCCGCGACCGCGAAGCCGCCCTGGCCGGCGCTGGTCCCCGTCGGTGCACCGTACGACGGTCAGGAGACAGCCCGGGTAGTCCATCAGCGTCCGAACGGCCAGCCGTTCCGCGTCGGCGGGCGGGCGCGGACGGCTGCCGTACAGCACGTCGGCGCACTGCCG